>CANRQC010000082.1 GCA_947632695.1 uncultured Oscillospiraceae bacterium
CTCTCCTGCGCCGTCACGGCGGAGGAGCTGGCGGAGGCGCTGGAAAGAAATCCGGCGGCGGCGGTGTATCTGACCAGCCCGGACTATTTGGGAAATCAGGTGGATCTAAAGCCCCTGGCCCAGGTCTGCCATGACCGGGGGGCCCTGCTGCTGGTGGACAACGCCCACGGGGCCTACCTCCGGTTTTTGCCGGAGGACCGGCATCCCCTGGCTCTGGGGGCGGACCTTTGCTGCGACTCGGCCCACAAGACCCTGCCGGTACTCACCGGCGGGGCGTATCTGCATCTCTCCCCCGCCCTGCCGGAATGGCTGGCGGCCCAGACGGAGCGGGCCATGGCCCTGTTTGCCACCACCAGTCCGTCCTATCTCATTTTGCAGTCCCTGGACCGGGCCAACGCCTACCTATCCGGGGACTACCCCGCCCGTCTGGCGGCCTTTGCCGCCGCCCTGGGCGCTGCCAAAGTGGAACTGGCCCGGGCCGGCTTTCCGCTGGTGGGTCAGGAGCCCATGAAGCTGACCCTGGCGCCCCAGGGCTATGGCTACACCGGGGAGGCCCTGGGGGCGCTCCTGGCCGGTCAGGGCATCGTCTGCGAGCTGGCGGACACGGAACATCTGGTGATGATGTTCACCCCGGAGGTGGGGCCGCAGGGCCTGGAGCGGGCCGTCGCGGCTCTGAAAGCGGTCCCCAGGCGGGAGCCGGTGCGGGAGCTTCCCCCGCCCCTAGGACGGCCGGAGAAGGTCTACTCCCTGCGGGAGGCGCTGCTCTCCCCCACGGAGGAGCTGCCCCTGGAAGCCTGCCTTGGCCGAGTGCTGGGCCAGCTGGCGGCTGCCTGCCCGCCGGCGGTGCTGCCCGCCGTGCCTGGGGAGCGGCTGGACGGGAAAACCCTGGACTGCTTCCGCTACTATGGGATCAAAACCTGTCATGTTATGAAGGAAAAGTTATGTTAACTTATGAAATTTACCGTCTTTCCGATCATCCCGCCGAAAAGGAGCGGATGGCCCGGTGGTTCCATGAAAAATGGGGCATTCCCCTGGACGCCTACCTGGAAAGCATGGACGCGTGTCTTCACGGCCCCGGTCCCGTGCCGGAGTGGTACGTCGCTCAGGAGGGGCAGCGGATCATCGGCGGCCTGGGGGTTATAGAAAACGACTTCCATCCCCGCCACGATCTGACCCCCAACGTCTGCGCCGTGTATGTGGAACCGGACCGGCGAGGCCAAGGGGTTGCCGGGGCGCTATTGCGATTCGTCTGCGCCGACATGGCCCGCCGGAGAATAAACACGCTGTACCTGCTCACGGACCACGACTCGTTTTACGAGCGGTACGGCTGGCGCTACCTCTGCCCCGTCCGGGGCGACGGGGAGGAAGCGGACAGCCGGATGTATGTGCATACGACGGACGCCGAATCCATTTAAACAGCAAAAGGCCCGGGCTTGCGCCCGGGCCAATATTATTTTTCAATTTATTCGGCGTCCACAATGACGCCATAGCCGCCGTCGTTCCGGCGGTAGACCACGGCGAAGGCGCCGTCGTTGTCCTGATCCCGGAAGGCAAAGAAGCTGTGCTCCAAAAGGTTCATTTGCAGCACCGCCTCCTCCTGGGTCATGGGGCGGAAATAGAACCGCTTCTGCCGGACGATGTGCAGCTCCTCCTCCGGCTCCTCAGCTGCAAAGGAGGTCTCGTTCTCGTCCACACTCCGGACAAAGGCATCCTGCCGCAGACGGCGGGCCAGGCGGGTCTTATTCTTCCGGATCTGCCCTTCGATGGTGCCCACAGCGGCATCGATGGAGGCGAACATATCCGAAGTGCTCTCATGGGCACGGAACCAGGTGCCGGCCCCATGGACCGTCAGCTCCACGTTGTTCTGATTTTTCTCAACGGAAAAGACCACCAGCGCTTCCGCATTGTCCTCAAAGTACCGGCCCAACTTCATGACCTTCTTCTCGGCGTAGGCGTGTACCTTGGCAGGCAGCTTGACCTTCTTCTCACTATATTGGAATTTCATATTCGGCAGCTCCTTTCTTTCGCCTTTGGCGTATCATAACTATACCACAATTTTTCCAAACCGGCAAGGGGGAAATTTGTGAATTATTCCTCTTCCTCCTGGTCGTCCAGCAGCTCCGTCATGACCAGGCTGTAAACCGCCTCCGCCTTTTTCCCAAACAGCCTTTCCAGCCGGACGGCCTGGCGGCTGTCCGGCGCCAGCAGCTCCAGAGTCATCAGATTCCCCTTCTCGTCGTCCAGGGACATGATCACCGAGTAATCGCCATTCTCCCTGGGAATCGATTGGGTCTTGACAAAGCTGCTCCGCCGCACCTGACGGTTGAACCGGGCCACGGCGGCCTCCGCCCGCTGGCGCACGGGAAAGGCGATGCCGTCCTCCGTCAGAGCCCCGTCCGAGCGGCCCTTCTCCGTGATCTGGTAAGCCTCCTCCCCCACCAGGGAAAGGTGACCGGATTTGACCATCTCCGGCAGGGCGGTACAGACGTCAAAATAACTGAGGCAGTCGTCCTGATAGCACACCTCGTAGACCTGCTGACAGGTCATGGGATAGTTGGACCGGGCCGTGACGAACAGAATCAGCAGCTTTACGTCCAGCATATCGTGAATAAATCCAACCCGCTGCATCGATCTCCCTCCTTTTTTTCATTATAATCGCACTGAAGAAAAAAATCAAGTATTAGGGACTTGACAATGCCGGTCTAATGTGTTAGACTGTTTGTAATGGTCTAACGCATTAGAATGGAGGCGCGTAGGATGGCCACACCTAAAATTTTTGAAAGCGAGTACCGCTTCTGCCGCATTCTCTGGCGCACTGAGCCGGTTGAGAGCCGGGAGCTGGCCCGGCTGTGCCAGGAGGAGCTGGGTTGGCGGAAAAGCACCACCTACACGGTTCTCAAGCGCCTGTCCGACCGGGGCGTGCTGAAAAATGACCACGCTGTGGTCACCTCCCTGGTCAGCCAGGAGGAGGTTCAGGTAGCCCAAATGGACGAAATGATGGAAAAGACCTTCGGCGGGTCCCTCCCGGCCTTCCTGGCGGCCTTCGCCCGGCGGCAGGAGCTGACCCAGGAGCAGATCGACGAGATTCAGAAAATCATCGAGGGGTAGCGCCATGGAAGCGGTGTTTTTGAAATTGGTCGATCTCAGCCTCGCCGCCGGATGGCTGGTTTTGGCGGTGCTTGCCCTGCGGCTGGTGTTCCGGAAGGCGCCCAAGTGGGTCCACTGCCTGCTCTGGGGGCTGGTGGGGCTGCGGCTGGCGTGCCCGGCGTCCATTGAAAGCCCCCTGAGCCTGATGCCCCCGGCCCCGGCCTGGACGGCGGTCCCCGCCGCCCCGCCGGTGATCCAAAACGGCGGAGCGGCCCCGGGCACCTGGACCAGCCCTCTGTTGGAGGAAACGCTTTCTCAAACAACCGGCGGGGGTGGGGGCGTGTCCTGGCTCCAAGTCCTGGCCTGGGTCTGGGCAATTGGGGCGGCGGGGATGCTGCTCTATGCCCTGGCGAGCTTTCTACTGCTGAAACGTCGGTTGGCCACCGCCACCCGGCTCCGGGGGAATGTCTTCCAGAGCGAGGGCGTGGACTCTCCCTTCGTGCTGGGGCTGTTCCGACCGGTGATCTACCTGCCCTACGACCTGGCTCCGCCGGAGCGGGATTACGTTTTGGCCCACGAGGAGGCCCACATCCGCCGCCGGGACCACTGGTGGAAGCCGCTGGGGTTCATTTTGCTGTCCATCTACTGGTTCCATCCCCTTATTTGGGTCGCCTACTGCTTTCTCTGCCGGGATATCGAGGCCGCCTGCGATGAAAAGGTAGTCAGGGCCCTCTCCCCCGAGGACCGGCGGGGATATTCCCGGGCGCTGCTGCGCTGTACCGTCCGGCGGTTCCGGGTGGCGGCCTGCCCCCTGGCCTTTGGGGAAGTGGGGGTGAAAGAACGGGTGAAAAACGTCATGAACTACAAAAAGCCCGCCTTTTGGGTCCTGCTCCTGGCCCTGCTCGGGGTGGGGATCGCCGCCGTGTGCCTGCTCACGGATCCGCCGGTGGAGATCTCGCCCCTCTTTGGCGTCACCTTCTCTCCCGGCGAGGTGATCTATCAGGCGGAAAACGTGCCCATTCTCCCTGATATGCAGTCCATTCAAATTCAAGTAAATGGCGTACTCCGGTTTTCTCAGAATTGGTCTGTGACAGAAATCGGCACTCTGGAGGAGACGGAGCTGACCCGCCGCAATTTCGACAATTACTTTCCCAGCTCCGCCGGGAACCTTCCCGCCCAGCTCCGGGGACGGACAAAACGGGCATATCTGCGGATTTTCGACCATCACGATCTGGGGCCGCTGATGTATTATGTTCTGGAAATGCCTGGGTCGGAAAAATACCTGGCCTGCGGCCGGTGGGACTCGGAGGGGCTGTCCGACCCCCTGTCCGACGACAGTACCTTTTACTGGGTCCTGCGCCTGGAAAGCGAGGAATCAAACAGCGACATTCCCACGGACTCAGCCCATTTTGCCGCCCTGACCCCCGGCACATCTTATGTGTCCTGGCAGTGCCTGTATATGTCCCCTCTTAGCAGCCAAGCGCCTTTCGCAGACTCCGCCTTCCGGTATCTCGTAGAGCAGGACGCCTTTACCATGGTCTACCGGGGCAGCAGCGTGATCGGTGGCAGCGGCGAAAGCCTGGATGGCCGAGACGGCCGGACCTCCATTCCGGTGGAGAGCTGGAAATATACGGACTTTCCCTACTCCGAGGAAGAATGGGCCGGGCTGTTTCTCATCCGGGAGTCCGTGATCCCGATCCAGGCGCTCTACCGGCAAATTGGATACCTGCAACTGGACGAAAATCACTTCCTCCTGAGCCCGGACGGGGCGCTGTGGCTGGGCACCCTGGGCAGGAATCCCGACGGCAGCCGCTTCCTGTGGAGCATTTACTCTTTGGTTCCCGAGGAGCAGATGGGCACGGCCCAGTGGTACAGCACCCCGGATTGTCCTCGGTTCTGCCCGGGTTCCCCTTCTCCTTCGACATGGACTGCACCCAGATCACCGCCGACTGTTTCTCCGGCCAGCTGGTGGATTTTGACGGGGAGGGCCAGCCCGGGGGCGCCACCCTGCGGCTCCCGGCCGGCCACCGGCTCTATTGGGTTCCCTGGCGGGACATGACGACGGCAGCGGAGGGTATGATCCGTTTTGAGGTAAAAAACGGAGAGGAGATCGTGGCAAGCGGTACCCTCTACATCACCGGCAACCCCGCCGACGCCGCGGAACCGCTGTGGGCCCACGCCTACACCTGTACCCTAGTAGGAACAGGGCTTCGGCTGGAGCAAGACGACCGGAACGGCGGCGGGATCATCCGGTTCTGGGAAGACCGGCTCTACGACCTGCGAGGCGGCGCCGTGACCCTTTCGGCAGAGGAATTGGAAAGCAGCGTTTTTTACACCAATTCCACCAGAATCACCGTCCGCCTCTCCGGAGAAACCGCCTCCGGCACGGTCGTTTTGAAGGATCGGACTCAGGGCGGCGCCGAGATCGGCTACCTGGAGCTGGGCAACGGCAAGACGGAGGGGGTCTTCACCGCCCTCTCTGCCGCCCGGCGCTATCAGCTCCTCTGGACCGGGAGCGAAGACTGCGCCATCACCGTTGGAAGTTGAAAGCCGTCTATTTTGATCCCGGCGCTTCGCGAAGCGCCGGGATTTTCCTTTCACCTTCAGGGAGGCCCCATCATAATCTGGCAGGAAAGGAGGATTCTTATGGGTGAATCCGTGTTTTTTCCCGCCGGCGCTTCCCCCGCCCTGGCCGCCGCGGCCCGAGCGCTGGAGGAACGGGGCTGCCGGGTGGCGCCCGGCCCTGGGCCGGAGGTGACTCATCTGCTGCTGGAGGTCCCCAGCTTTCAGGCGGACGGAAATTTGAAAGGCGGCGGGACCTTGGAAGAGCTTCTCATGGGGCTGCCGGAAAATGTCACCGTTCTGGGGGGAAATCTGGACCATCCGGCCCTGGCGGGCCGGAAAACCATCGATTTTTTGAAGGACGAGGCTTACTTAGCGGAAAACGCCGCCATTACCGCCCACTGCGCCGTCAAGCTGGCCCTTGCGAAGCTTCCTGTCATTGTCACCGGCTGCCCAATGTTGGTGATCGGCTGGGGGCGGATTGGGAAATGCCTGGCGTCCCTGCTGAGATCCATGGGGGCCCGGGTGGACGTGGCCGCCCGGAAGCCCGCGGACCGAGCCATGCTCTACGCCCTGGGTTACGGCGGGGTGGAGACCCAATCGCTGGGCGGGAATCTACTGCGCTACCGGGCTGTTTTCAACACCGTCCCCGCCCCTGTGATCTCCCAGGAACAGCGGGCCCACTGCCGAAGGGACTGCCTTTTGATCGATCTGGCCTCCGTCAAGGGCATCGACGGGCCGGAGGTGCTCTGGGCCCGGGGGTTGCCGGGAAAGGACGCCCCGGAGAGCTCCGGACGGCTGATCGCCCGCACGGCCATCCGTCTTGCCGGAAGGGGGTGATCGGATGGAAGTGGGATTTGCCATGTGCGGCTCCTTCTGCACCTTCGCCTCGGCCTTCTCCGCGCTGGAAAAGGTGGCGCGGGTCCACAACGTCGTCCCCATTTTTTCCCAGGCGTCCTACACCATGGACAGCCGCTTCGGCACCGCCCAGGAGCACATTCTCCGGGTGACGGAGATCTGCGGGCGGGAGCCGCTGCACACCGTTCCCCAGGTGGAGCCCATCGGCCCGAAGAAGCTGCTGGACGCCCTGATCATCGCCCCCTGTACCGGCAACACCCTGGCAAAATTGGCCCATGGCATTGCCGACGGGCCGGTGACCATGGCTGCCAAGAGCCATCTGCGCAACGGCCGGCCGGTGATCATCGCCGTCTCTACCAACGACGGGCTGGCCGCCGCCGCGGAAAATCTGGGCCGGCTACTGGCAAGGAAAAACTACTATTTTGTCCCCTTTGGCCAGGACGACCCGCTGAAAAAGCCCACCAGCCTGGTGGCGGACTTCTCCAAGGTGCTGCCCACCCTGGAAGCCGCCCTGGAGGGGCGGCAATATCAACCCATTCTGCTGCGATAAAGAACGCCGCCAGACGGAATACCGTCTGGCGGCGAAGGCTTAGTTCTGGCTCAGCACCTGCTGGCCCTGGATCAGCGGGAAGCTGATCAGTCCGTCGCTGTCCAGTTTCTCGTGATGGAGGTGGACACAGCTCAGCTGGCTGTTTTCATAGGTGTTGTAGTAATAGATCCCCTGGTCGGTATTGCAGCAGGAGGTGTAGATGGTGTACTCATACTTGTCGCCCACCAGGACGCAGCCCTTCTGTTGGGCCACGCTGCCCAGGATCTGGAAAAACTGGCTGATGCTGGCGCTCTCCGAGTCGCCGCAGACCGAGTTGAGCCGGGTGAAGGCCGCCTTTACAAACCGGGACGCGGAGGAGAGGTCGCCGGGAAGGCCCATACCGCCCATACCCCGGCTATAGGGCGTCAGTTCCAGGCCGGGACCGAAGCAGTTTTCCGGCTGTTTGGGGGACAGGCCCATATAATTCACCAGATTGGTCATGTGATAGTCAAAGGTGGGATTGTTGGTCAGCACCTTGGCCGGGTCGTCGTAGACCTTCAGCCCCTCCTTGACGGATTCCACAACGATGGACTCCTCCTTATCTGCGATCATCCAGTGCAGCGGAGAAGCGGGAAGCTGGGCGCTGAAATCCATTTTCATCAAATTCATCTTGGACAGCAGGATTCTCGCCTGCGCCACCGTCTCGCACTGGCAGAGGATCCAAGGGATCAGCTCAAAGGGTGCCACATTGTCCTTCCCCTCCGCCTCGGGGAAATAGCAGGCGTTGCCGGGGAAGTTGAGTCCCGCCATGCTGAGGCCCTTTTCATTGGTGGCGTCGTAGTACAGCGGGTAGTCTTGGGCGACAAAGGCCATGCCGATCATGGCATAGTGATGGGCGATCAGGCCCATTTTCCGGAAATGGAAGGGGAAATCCCGGGGCGTGATGGTAACGGTCTCATGGTAGGAAAACTCCAGATCCAGATTCCTTCCAAAATAGTGATCCCGGGTTTTAAAGGAAGCGGCAGTACACATAGAAAGGCTCCTTTCAATTATCGTCGTTCCGGCGGCTGAACAGGAACAGCACAACCAGGTCAAAAACGGCCTCCACCAGCAGCGAAGCGCCGGTGAACATCCACATGATCACCATGGTCTCAAAGGGATTGGCCAGAATCACCACGCCGCAGAGAATGGAGAGGGCGGCGCTCAGCGCCGGCAGCACCCAGCCGCCCACGCCCAGCCGCAGCCGGTCCACCGACCACTGCACCTTCGCCACGCCGGAGACCAGGATCGCCAGGCCGTAGAAGAAGGAGAACACAGGGAACGCGTTGATTAACCACTCGGAATGGAACACCAGGACATAGCCGGCTACCAGGGAGAGCAGGCCCCAGAGCAGCTTCCCGCTCCCCGCGGCCTCGGCCGCCTCCATGCGGATATAGCCGATGATGGAGAACACCGCGACGATCAGCAGCACGATCCCCAGAGCCATCAGGATCCCGGCGGTAAAGCCCACAGGATTCACCAGCAAAAGGACGCCCACCACCGCCTCAAACAGGCACAGCAGCAGGCTATTGGCGTTTTGTTTCAAAAAAGTCATTGCGTGAAACCTCCTTTGTAAATAAGAAATACTGTCATTATAGATAAAAGACCGGTGCCTGTCAAGATGGAATTTGGAGATAATTCAATATGAAAATCAATAGATAAAAAAGCGGCACGCAACGCGTACCGCTTTTTGTGTTGGCGTTACCTATTTTCCCGTGCAGTTACCCGCAAAGTATCGTCGGCGCGTGTGAGCTTAACTTCTGTGT
>CANRQC010000083.1 GCA_947632695.1 uncultured Oscillospiraceae bacterium
CACCGCCGTGGCCTGGAACACGGCGGTATGGCTGTGGGGCATTCCCGCGGGACGCTCCTTCCAGGGCTACGGGCTGGGATTGCAGCTGCTGGGATCCTTTGCCGGGTGCGCCGGGTTCTCCCTGCTGTTCAACATCCACGGCCATGGCGGGCTGCTGTGCGTCCTGGGCGGGGTGCTGGGATGGCTGGTATTCTCCTTGGTTCTGCCAATGGGAGATCTGACCGCCACCTTCTATGCCACCCTGGTCTGCGCCGCCTACTCGGAGATCATGGCCCGGGTGCGGAAATATCCCGCCATCTCCTATCTGGTGGTGTCTCTATTCCCCATGCTCCCCGGCGCGGGGGTGTACTACACCATGACCCACATGATGCAGGGGGACGTGGAGGCCTTTGCCCAGGAGGGGGCCCACACCGCCGCTGTGGCGGGGCTGATGGCGGTGGCCATTCTGCTGGTGTCCACCCTGGTGCGGCTCTGGGGCGTCTGGCAGATGGAGCACAACAAGAAAAAGGCAGCGAAGCATTAAACGACCGCCCCGCGCCGGGATCTCGGCGCGGGGCGGTGAATTTTTTGCCTTACAATTCTTTTTTCATATATCTTGGTTCGTATTCAGTGTACCCATGCTTGGGATAAAAGGCGTAGGATTCAAACCACTGCTCCTTTGGGCTGCCGAGATGGATCTTGGCGACGGTGATGCCCTGATCGCGCATGTGTTCCTCCGCCGTTTGCAGGAGCGCGGTTCCGATCCCCTTCCGCTTTTCGGTGGGCTTTACATAAAGCCTGTGGAGAAACGCTTCGGTGGTTCCGGCGATCCTGGAATACCCCACGCACCCGATCACCCGGCCGTTTTCATCCACCGCGACCCAAAATTGGTCGCCCCGGGCCATGTAATGCCCCCGGATGTCCAGCAGGTCCTCGTTGATCCTTGGTTTTCTTCCCAGGGCGTCCTTGGCCTGTAGAACCATAAAGATCAGATCATCCCGATCGTCCTCTTCAAAGGCCCGGATCTTCATGGATTTCCTCCTGATTCTTTGCCGGGACGGAAACCTTGGACAGGTCCCCGATAAACATGGCGTCTCCAAAGGAGAAAAACCGGTAGCGCAGGCGGACCGCCTCCTGATAGGCCGCCAGGACCTTCTCCCGGCCGGCAAAGGCCGACACCAGCATCACCAGGGTACTCTCCGGCAGGTGGAAATTGGTGATCAGGGCGTCCATGGCCTTGAACCGGTAACCCGGATAGATGAAAATATCCGTCCAGCGGCTGCCCGGGGAAAACCGTCCGTCCTCCCCCACCAGGCTTTCCAGGGTGCGGCAGGAGGTGGTGCCCACGCAGACGATCCGCCCGCCCTGCTCCCGGGTCCGGTTGAGGAGGCTCGCGGTCTCCTCGTTGATCCGGCACAGCTCAGAGTGCATATGGTGCTGGGAAATATCCTCCGCCTTCACCGGGCGGAAGGTACCCAGCCCCACATGGAGGGTGATAAACGCCTCGGAAACCCCCATTTCCCGAATTTTCTCCAGCAGCTCCTTGGTAAAGTGGAGCCCGGCGGTGGGGGCGGCGGCGGAGCCGGTCTCCCGGCTGTACACGGTCTGATACCGCTCCCGGTCCCCCAGCTCCTCCTTGATGTAGGGCGGCAGGGGCATCTTTCCCAGCCGGTCCAGCACCTCCAGGAAAATGCCCTGGTAAGAAAATTCCACGATCCTGCCGCCCTCCGGAAGCTCCTGGACCACTTTTCCCACCAGCTCTCCCTGGCCGAAAAGTACCTCCTGGCCCAGCGTCAGCTTCCGGGCGGGCTTGGCCAGGCACTCCCAGCGGTTGCCCCCCAGGTCCCGGAGCAGCAGCAGCTCCGCCGCCCCGCCGGTGGGCCGCTTGCCCAGAAGCCTGGCGGGCAGCACCCGGGAGTCGTTCATCACCAGGCAGTCCCCGGGGCGCAGACAATGCACGATATCCGTAAAATGGCCGTGGCGCGTTTCCCCCGTTTCCCGGTCCAGCATCAGAAGCCTAGAGGCGTCCCGCTGGGGCAGCGGAGTCTGGGCGATCAGCTCTGGGGGCAGGTCATACCAAAAATCCTGGGTCTTCAAGGGAAAATCCCTCCTTTTCCGGAAAATTATACCCCATTATTTCTCATTTTGCAACAGGCAAAAAGCCTTTCCGGGGCATAGATTGGTGCGGAGGTATCATTCTATGAAAAAGCCTATCTTTACCGGGGTCTGTACGGCCCTCTGTACGCCCTTCCTGGACGGGAAGATCAACTATCCCATGGTGGAGCAGCTGCTCCGCCGTCAGCTGGAAGCCGGCATCCGGGCGGTGGTGCTGGCGGGCACCACCGGGGAAGGCGCCACCCTCTCCGACGAGGAAAAGCTCTCCCTCATTCGGGTGGGGAAGTCCTGCCTGCGGGACCGGGCGCTGCTCATCGCCGGCACCGGCTCCAATGACACCGCCCACGCCGTGGCCCTGGCTCAATCGGCGGAGGCGGCGGGGGCGGACGCCCTGCTGGTGGTCAGCCCCTATTACAACAAGGCAACCGAGGAGGGTCTGTGCGCCCATTACATGGCCATTGCCGGCAGCGTGTCTATCCCGGTGATCCTGTACAACGTCCCCAGCCGCACCGGCGTGGATATCCCCGTCTCCGTCTACCGGAAGCTGAGCCGGGTGTCCAACATCGCCGGCGTCAAGGAGGCAAGCCCGGACCTTAAAAAGGTGGGCAGGATTCTTGCCGCCTGCGGCCCGGATCTGCCGGTATGGGCCGGGGAGGATTCCCTGGCGGTGCCGGTGATGTCCCTGGGAGGACAGGGCGTGGTGTCCGTGGTTTCCAACGTCTGCCCCGCCGAGACCAGCGCCATGGCCCAGGCGGCGCTGGCGGGGGATTTCGACACCGCCGCCGCCATCCAGCTCCGGCTGCTGGGGCTCATCGACCTGCTCTTTGCCCAGGTCAATCCGGTGCCTGTCAAGGCCGCCATGGCCCTGATTGGCTATGACTGCGGCGGCTGCCGCCTGCCGCTGACCCAGCTGGACCCGGAAAACCGGGAAAAGCTGGCGGCCATGCTCCGGGACATGAATGTGGTCAACTAGCTTTCGCGCAATTCGCGCCCCGGCAAATGACGGGGCGCGAATTTTATCTTTTGCGGAAGCACAGGGCTACCGCCAAGCCGATCCCCAGGACCAGCGCCGAGATGCCCACCAGCAGGGCCTCGGTCCAACTTATTCCCATGGAGACGGGGGCTTCTCCCTCGTTCTGGAGCTGTCCCATGTCCGGAAGCTGTCCGTCCCCCTCCGGCAGCTGGCCTTGAAAATCCCCCCGGCCGCCGCCAAAGGCGGGCCACCGGCCTTCCACGCCGCCGTTCGGGTTCTGGGCGCCCGAATCCTCCCCCTCTACGCCGGGGCCGCGCTGGGGCCTCTGTCCTCCGCCGTCCTGAGGAACCGTCCCTTCCGGCAGGCCGGGGGCCTCACCCAGGCCGCCGGAAGGGGGCTCCATGCCCGCGGGGGCCTCTCCGCCGGAGGGGGCCTCGCCCTCCGGCAGTTGCGCGCCCCCGCCGAATCCGCCAAATCTGCCGCCCATTTGCCCAAAGGCGGAGACTGCGTCGCTGCTGTTGTCCACGGTGTAGGTTTGCTGGGTTTCCCCCACGGTCAGGGTGCAGCTGTCCCCCACCCGCAGTCCCGGAGCGCTGACGATCAGGCAGGTAAATTCATAGGGCACCTCCTCGGTCAGCAGCGTTTGGCCGCCGGCCTCCAGCGTCACCTGGCAGCTCGCCTGGCCGGTCACCCCTTCCATCAGGAAACCCTGGGAGGAGTCGGCGGAAATCGCCTCCGCCATGGTATTGCTCCCGCAGGCCAGGATGGTCCCGCCGTCGATCCGGCAGATCCCGCCGTACTCGCTGCCATAGTCAATGGCCAGGTTCCCCCCTTGGCCGTTGAGACTGATGAAGACGCTGCCGCCTTCCAGATAGATGCTGCCGTTGGAATCTAAGCCGTCGGCGTCCCGGCCCGCGGCATTGCGAATACGGATATCCCCGCCGCTGATCCGGATGTACCCCGCCTCCCCCGTACCGGTGGCGTTGACGCCGTCGTCGGTGGGCGAAAGATCCAGGGTCCCCCCGGCTACGGTGACGCAGACGGCTTCGATCCCCTCGTAGCACTCGGAAACGGTCAGACTGCCGGATTCCATGTAAAAATAGCCGGTCTCCTCGTCATTTTGGGCGGTCACGCCGTCGTCCCCGGCACGAATGGTGATGTCCGCCTCCCGGATCCGGACGCTGTCGTTGGCGTGAAAACCGTCCTGGGCCGCCTGGATCTCCATCGTCCCCCCGGTGATTACCAGGTCGTCGTTGCACACGATGCCGTGGCAGTAGGTTCCCTCCACGGTGAGCTGCCCGGCGCCCTGGATGGTCAGATCGTCCCGGGCGTAGACCGTCCCGTCAATTCCGGCGGCAACCGCCTCCTGGGAATAGCTCTCCCCGGAGGACAGCCGGTTCACCGTTCCGTCGCCCAAGGTGAGAAACACCTTCCCCGCCTGTTCAATGTCCATGGCCGCCCCGTCCGAGCAGAAGAGGTCCACCCCATCCAGGTAAAGCCAGATCTTGTCATCCCCTTCCGCCTGGACGATCACGCTGCCGTCGTCAAGGGCGCCGGAGAGGACATATTTTCCGGGGCTGACGATGTACACGTCTCCCTGGTAGAAATAGGCTCCGTTGCCCTGGACCCTGGCGCTGTCTCCGCTGAGGCTGATCCGGGTGGCGGCGGAGCGGTCGTAATCCGCCGTCAGGTCGTTGGCGGTGAAGATCTCGTCCTCCCCCTCCGGGGCAACGGCGGTCAGGCCCAGGGCCTTCCCGTTCATAAACAGCAGCGTCACCGCCAGGGTCAGCGCCACGATCCCCCAGCAGATCCCGTCAATATATTTATGTCCGGCCACCCCTTGCCTCCTTATCCCATGTAGTCCCCATGGTAGCTCACCAGCACAGCGCTGCGGACCCCCTTCATCTGGGACAGGATGTTGACGAAGTCGGTATTGCCGTCCCTCAAGCTGACCTCCAGGTTCAGCTCCACGGAACCGGCCTGGGCGGTCTTGCTCTTGACGGCGCAGCGGCGGGTCATTTTGTCCAGATAGGCCCGGGCGGCGGTCTCGCTGTCGTAGCCATCGCAGCGAAGCACCAGGATATAGGGCTGGCCTTGGGGCTTCCGATTGACGAATACCAGAAGAATGATCCCAATGACCACGCTGCCGATCACCGCCAGGGGGATCAGCCCCGCCGCCAGCACGATGCCCACGGCAATGGACCAGAACAGAAACGCGATGTCCAAGGGCTCTTTAATGGCGGTGCGGAACCGGACGATGGACAGCGCGCCCACCATGCCCAGGGACAGCACCACGTTGGAGGTGACGGCCAAAATCACCAGGGTGGTGATCATGGTCAAAGCGATCAGAGTCACGCCGAAGCTGGAGGAATACTGCACGCCGGTGTAGGTCTTCTTGTACACCAGAAAAATGAAGACCCCCATCCCGAAAGCCAGCGCCAGGGCCAAAACCATGTCCAGCAGGCTCACCGAGGTGACGTTTTCCAGAAAGCTGGATTTGAAAATGTCGCTGAATGTCATAAAATTACCTCCTATTTAGCCGTAGATTCGGCATTGGGCGTATTTGGAAAAGGCCGACGCTCTTCTGCCCGTCAGCGCCGCCGCGTCCCGGATGATGTCCGGCAGAAAGGCGTCAAATTTGATCTCCATCAGCGCCGGGGCCGCCCCGGCGGGCAACGTGACCGCCGCCGGGTCCAGAAACCGATCCGTCTCGTAGCACGCCCGGATCCCGGTGTCCAAGGTGACCCGGACATTCCCGGCGGGGTACAGAAAGGCTTCCCGGGTGTAGTCCACCCGCACCTTGGGCCGAAGCAGGGACGCCGCCATTTTGCTGTACAGCTCTGCCGAAAGCTCCCCCGCGGACAGCATCCAGTCCCACTCCCCTGAAAGCAGGCACTGTACCCGCTGCGCCGTCACCGGCTCCTGGGTCTTGCGGCAAAGGCCGCCGATTTTCTCCTTCTTTTCCAGCTGGAGATAGGACAGGTCCTCGTCGTAGTACCGCAGGCGGAATTTTTCCCGGCGGTTGACCCCGTCCAGCTTTTCCCACAGGGCGGTGTCCTCCGGGGTGTCAAAATAAAGACTGCGGACCCGGTAGGCGCCGTTTTTTCCGTGGGGATCGGGCCGGCAGATTTGGCGCAGCCGCTGCCGCAGCTCCCACAGGTCCCCGGGGTCGATCTCGATCTTCCATTCCTGGCGGTACATTCGCTTCCCTCCGTTTCTGGAAACAAGTATAGCGCCGCTGCCTTAATTTTGGCTTAGAAAAGAATGGCCCGTCACCTAAAAAATGGGAGGCGCCGCTTGGGCGCCTCCCGGGGCTGTGATTATTCCAATGGCAGCGTGACGGTGAAGGAAATCCCGTCCTCCCCCCAATAAGCCGCCTCGATCCTGCCGTGAAAGCCCGTCACGATGGCCTGGGCGGCGGCCAGGCCGATGCCGTGGCCCCCGGCGGACTGGGTCCGGGCGCTGTCCGGCCGGTAAAACCGCCGGAACAGGTCCTCAGGCGGGCATTCCGGCCGTTTTTCGCAGCGGTTTTTCACCGTCAGCACCGCCTCCCGGCCTTTTTTCTCCAGGGTCAGGGCCACCTCCGTGCCGGGAAGGGCGTATTTCGCGCCGTTGTCCAGCAGGATCTCCGCCAGACTGCGAATCTGCTCCCGGTTGGCCCGGACGGTGACGCCTGTTGGGATCTGGGCCTTTAACGTCAGCCCCCGCCGCTCAAAGACTTGGGAAAAGGGTTCTACCTCCGATTGAAGGATCTCGGACATCTCCACCGCCTCCAGCGGCGGCCCTTCCGGGGCCTCCGCCCGGGCCAGGGTCAGCAGGTGATTGGTAAGCATCGTCATCCGCCCCACCTGCTCCAGCACCGTGCGGCTCCAGGTACTCTGGCCCTGATGAAGCTCCAGCACCTCGGTGTTGGCCTGGATAATGGCCAGGGGCGTCTTCAGCTCATGTCCGGCGTCGGTGACAAACTGCCGCTGCCGCTCCAGATTTTCCGCGATGGGCCGGATCGCCCGCTTGGACAGCAGCATCACCAGCAGCAGCATGGCGGCCCAGCAGACCGCCCCCGCGAGGGAGGACAACAGCCCTACCCGCAGCAGCGCGGCGCGCTGGGATGTCACGTCCAGAAAGAGAAAGCAGTATTCCCCCGGCCCGGCGGCAACCGCCAAAAACCGGTAGTTTTCCACATAGCCTTCGGATTTCCCGGTGTCCGCCGCCTTCTGGGCCAGGGCGATGGCCTCCCGCTCCGTCAGGTTTTCGATCCGGCTGAGATCCAACCGCAAAATAACGCCGTCCTCACTAACCCGGAGGGAAAAATAGGCCGCGCCCCGCCGCTCATTGTCCGTAGGCGGCGCGGCAAAGATGTGCGGCAGCCGGCCCTGCCCGGGCATGGGCAGCGCCTCCTCCCGGGCCAGGGATTCCAGGAGCTGCCCGGACTGGCCGGCGGTGGCGGCAATGTTCAGGGAGTTGAGCACCCCCAGCAGCACGATCAGCAGCACCGACACCGCCAGCATGGCCGTGGCGATAAATTTCCGTTTCAGCTGCCGAATCATTTCTTTGCCTCCAGGGTATAGCCCACATTCCGCCGGGCCCGGATCTCCGCCCCGCCGCCCAGTGCCGCAAGGCGCTTGCGCAGATAGGAGATATACACCCACACCACGCCCACCTCCGCGTCGGAATCATAGCCCCAGACCTTGGTCCGGATCTCCTCGGTGGAGAGATACCGGCCCTGGTTCAGCATCAGTAGCTCCATCACCTGAAATTCCAGCTTGGAGAGGAGAAACTTCTTCCCGCCCCCGGAGAGGGTACATTCGTTCCGGTCCAGGGCGATCTCCCCGCACCGCAGACAGCTTGGAGAAAAGCTCTCCTTCCGGCGGAGCATGGCCCGCACCCTTGCCAGCAGCTCCGCCATGGCAAAGGGCTTGGGCAGATAGTCGTCGGCGCCCAGATCCAGGCCCTGGATCCGGTCCTCCACCTGGGAGCGGGCGGTGAGCAGCAGCACCGGCACGGCGGAGCCGGCGGCCCGTAGCGCCCGCAGCACCTCCAGCCCGTCCTTTCCCGGCATCATGATGTCCAGAATAATCCCGTCATAGCCCCCAAGGAGGGCGTAATCCAGGGCGTCATTGCCATTGTAGACCGGATCCACCGTAAAATTGTAGTAGCGCAGGGCCTCCACCACCGCCTGGGAGAGGGCGGGTTCATCCTCTGCATAGAGCAGTTTCATCATCATCACCGGTCCCATCATACCACGCCCCCGGACGAAAGTAAAGAAAAATCGCCGGAATTCCCCGTCCCCGTCAACGGATATCCTTTGGAAACGCCCGGTTTTTTCTGATTATTCCTCTGATTTTTATGGTTCCGGCGGTATCTTTTTTTGCGCTTTGGACAATAATTCTTTATTCCCCAAAATCAGGCTTGATTTTCCCGGGAAAATCTGTATAATAGGCAAAGACTCGGAAAAGGAGGTCTATCCTATGAAAAAAACCATCTGCAAGCGGGAGTACGACACCGAATCCGCCACCCTGATCGAAAAACATACCCAGGGTTACTTCGGCGACCCTGCCGGTTATGAGGAGTCTCTCTACCAGACCCCTGGCGGTCTCTACTTCCTCTACCTCCGGGGCGGCCCCGCCTCTCCCTATCCTGTGGAGGATATCCAGCGCCTGGCAAAAGCGAAGGTCGGCGCCTGGCTGGAGCAGCCCTGAGCGATCCCCCCATTTTTGGGGGGATTTTTTCTGCCACTTGACAGTTATG
>CANRQC010000084.1 GCA_947632695.1 uncultured Oscillospiraceae bacterium
GGTAGAGAAGGCTTACCGGGTCTTGGTCACCGGCTTCACCGCCCAATCTCTGGACCTGCTGCGCCGGCCGGTGGAGCTGGACGGCCGGGCCATCCGGCCCCCGGAGGTAGAGCTGCTCTGGACCGACGGGGGCAGGGCGGAGCTGATGGTCGTCATACATGAAGGCCGAAACCGGCAGATCCGCCGGATGTGCGGCCTGGCGGGGCTCACCGTGACCCGGCTTCGTCGGGAACGGGAGGGGGACCTGACCCTGGGGGCTCTGCCGGAGGGCCGGTGGCGCTATCTGACCCCGGCGGAGATCGCCGCCCTGCTTACAGAAACACAACAGGAGGGATAACGATGGACATACTCACGGTGCTGGAAAAGCGGTTTTCTCAGTTTTCCAAGGGCCAGCGCAGCATTGCCCGGTTCATCCTGGAATCCTACGACAAGGCCGCCTTTATGACCGCCAACCGGCTGGGGAAGACCGTGGGGGTATCGGAATCCACGGTGGTGCGCTTCGCCGTGGAGCTGGGCTTCGACGGATATCCCGCCATGCAAAAGGCCATCCAAGAAATGGTCCTCAACCGGCTGACCTCGGTGCAGCGGATCGAGGTGGCCAGCCACCGGATCGCGGACCAGGATGTGGTTTCTCTGGTGCTGCAATCGGATATGGACAAGCTCCGCCAGACCGAGGAGCTGCTCTCCCGACCGGACTTCAACGCCGCGGTGGAGTCCATCCTGAAGGCCAAGCGGGTTTACATTCTGGGGGTCCGGTCCGCCGGCGCCCTGGCGAATTTTCTGGGGTACTACCTCAATTACATGTTCCAGAACGTGCATATTATCACCACCGGCTCCAGCGAGATGTTCGAGCGGATCGCCGGCGTGACGGAGCAGGACGTTGTGATCGCCCTGAGCTTCCCCCGGTATTCCTCCTCCACCGCTAAGGGCGCGGCCTACTGCCGCTCCACGGGGGCCACGGTCATCGGCCTGACGGACAGCAGCCTGTCCCCCCTGGGGCAGAACTGCGACTATGTTCTCCTGGCAAAAAGCGATATGCTCTCCCTGGTGGATACCCTGGTCGCCCCTTTGAGCGTCATCAACGCCCTGATCGTGGCCCTGGCGGCCCGGCGGGAGGGGGAGCTGGCCAAGACCTTTGACCGGCTGGAGCATATCTGGGAGGAGTACCATGTCTACGAAAACCACGCTGACCGCTCCACCTGACGGCATTGTGGTGGGCGGCGGCCCGGCGGGGATGTTTGCCGCCATCGCGGCGGCCCGGCAGGGGAGCCAGGTCCTGCTCCTGGAGCGGAATGGCCGCCTGGGCCGGAAGCTGCTCATCACCGGCAAGGGCCGCTGCAACCTGACAAACCACTGCGGTGTGGAGGAAGCGCTTCAAAACATTCCCCGGAACCCCCGATTTCTTTACAGTGCCCTGGCTGCCTGTCCGCCGGAACGGGTGATGGCCTTTTTCGAGGAAAACGGCTGCCCGGTAAAGACAGAGCGGGGGAATCGGGTGTTTCCCGTTTCCGACCGGTCTCAAAGCGTGCTGGACTGCCTGGAACGGGTCCTGGCCCGGGAAAAGGTCGCGATTCGCTCCGGCCGGGTCCTTCGGCTGCTGACCGAGGAGGGCCGGATCACCGGCGTGGAGACGGAAACGGAACGGATGAGCGCCAAGTGGGCGATCCTGGCCACCGGCGGGCTGTCCTATCCCGCCACCGGCTCCACCGGGGACGGCTACGCCCTGGCCGCCGCCCTGGGGCACAAAATCGTGCCGGGGCAGGGGAGTCTGGTGCCTCTGGAGGCGGAGGGGGCGGACTGCGGAAAAATGCAGGGCCTGTCTCTGAAAAACGTGTCGATCCGACTGACGGATGAGAAGGGAAAGCTGCTGTACCAGGATTTTGGAGAGCTGCTTTTTACCCACTTCGGCCTCTCCGGCCCCGTCATCTTAAGCGCCAGCGCCCATCTAAAGGGCCGGGGAACCGTCACCATCGACTTAAAGCCCGCCCTGACCCCGGAAAAGCTGGACGCCCGGCTGCTGCGGGAGCTGGGCCAGTACCCCAACCGGGCCATGGCTCATGTGCTGTCGTCCCTGCTGCCCCGCTCCATGATCCCCGTGGTCCTTGCCCGGTTGGGGCTGTCTCCGGAGCTCAGCGCCAACGCCCTGACCCGTCCCAGCCGCCAGGCCCTGGGCCGGCTCCTGAAGGCCTTTCCCGTGGAGATCCGGGGCCGCCGTCCGGTGGAGGAGGCCATCGTCACCTCCGGCGGCGTGGCGGTTTCGGAGATCGACCCCAAGACCATGGGCTCCAAGAAGGTCCCGGGCCTCTATTTTGCCGGGGAGCTCATCGACTGCGACGGCTACACCGGCGGCTTCAACCTGCAAATTGCCTGGGCCACTGGTTTTGCCGCCGGAACGGCTGCCGGCGGAGCGAAAAACAACCGTTGACAAACGGCTGTATTTGTACTAAAATACGTCCAGGTACCACAAGCTTAGGAGGAAACACAAATGTACGAAAAATTGGTCGATTTCGCGGTGCGGCAGTTGGAGCTGGACCCAGAGCAGATTCAGCCGGACAGCACCTTTGAGAGCCTGGGCATCGACTCCCTGGATGTGGTGGAGATGGTCATGGATCTGGAGAGCGAGCTGGGCGTGGAGCTGGACCTGGAGGATCAGAAGATCACCACCTTCCAGGAGCTGGCGGACTTTATTGATTCCAAGCTGGGCTAAGCTTATAAAATCAGGATAATGACCCTTGCGCGAAGACCGGTTCGCAGCAAGGTCGCACTAGTCGGGGAGATAGCGGTGCCCTGTTGCCTGCAATCCGCTATAGCAGGGATGAATTCCCGCACCAGGGCTTGTCCGAGTGCCGTCAGGCGCGGGTAAGCGGCGCTGATGAACCGGTCCTGCGCAACGAGATCCCGTGAACCATGTCAGGTGGGGAACCAAGCAGCATTAAGCGGATCTTCTCGTGTGCCGCGGGGCAACCGTTTCTGAGTTGGCTGCCCGCATACCGGGTGTTCGGCTGGTTCAAATGCGGGTGTGCGATCTTGCTGGGAACCGGTCTGTGCTAAGAAGGGGGGGTGGAGATGTACCAGGCGCTTTATCGGAAATACCGGCCTCAGACCTTTGACGATGTGGTGGGTCAGCGGGCGGTCACACAGACTTTAAAAAATCAAATCGCCGCCGGCCGGGTGGGCCACGCCTACCTGTTTACCGGCTCCCGGGGCACGGGCAAGACCAGCAGCGCCAAAATTCTGGCCAAGGCCGTCAACTGCCTGGATCCCCAGGATGGCAATCCCTGCAACCGCTGCGCCGCCTGTAAGGCCATTGACGAAGGGTCCTGCATGGACGTGCTGGAGATCGACGCCGCCTCCAACAACGGTGTGGACAATGTCCGGGACCTGCGGGAGGACGCGGTCTACACCCCCTCTCAGGTGAAAATGCGGGTGTACATCATCGACGAGGTGCATATGCTCTCCATTTCCGCCTTCAACGCGTTGCTGAAGATCTTGGAGGAACCGCCCAAGCACCTGCTGTTCATTCTCGCCACCACGGAGCTGCACAAGGTCCCGGCCACCATTTTGTCCCGGTGCCAGCGGTTTTCCTTCCGGCGCATCGGCGCGGAGGAAATTGCCGCAAGGCTGCAATATGTTGCCTACCAGGAAAACATCGATTTGGACGATTCCGCCGCCCGGGTGCTGGCCCGCCTGGCCGACGGCGGGATGCGGGACGCCCTGAGCCTGCTGGATCAGTGCGCCTCCGCCACCACCGGGGAGTTGGACGCCCAGCGGGTCTATGACTGCCTGGGCATCGCCGGGATCCAGGACTGCGCCGGCCTGATGGACCGGATCGCCCAGCGAGACGCCAAGGGAGCCCTGGCCCTTTACAGCCGGTTCTATTCCGAGGGCAAGGATCTGGGGGCCATGCTGGACGAGCTGGCCTGCCTGACCCGGGACCTGCTGGTGCTGAAAACCGCCGGGAACGCGGGCCTTCCCATGCTCTCCGGCGTCGCCGACGACCGGGACGCCCTGGCCCTGGAAAAGCGGTTTACCTCCGGCGAGCTGATGCGGATTTTAGAGGAAGTGCAGTCCTGCGCCGCCGGATTTGTCCGCAGCGCCAGCCGCCGGATGGACGTGGAGCTGTGTATTTTGAAGCTGTGCCAGCCGGAGCTGTCCCTGGACGCCCAGGCTCTAAACGCCCGGCTGTCCAGATTGGAGGAGCGGCTTTCCACCGGGGACTTTCCCCAGCCCGCCCCCCAGACTGCCAAGCAGGCGGCCCCCGCCGCCCAAAAGAACCCGCCCACGGAACCGGCGAAACCCACCGAAACGGAAAATTCCGGGACGGACGACCCCGCTTCTCCCGCAGAGGAGGTTCCCCTGGGCTTCTGGACAGAGGTGGCGGCCGCGGTGCGGAAAGCCCTGTCCCCGCCGGTGTCCGGCTTCTTTGCCGCCACCGCCAACGCGCCGGTACAGGGCGCCGTGGAAAAGGGAAAAGTGGTCCTGCGGTGCGCCAACACCTTCACCTACGAGCTGGTGAACAAGCCCGAGATTTTGAGCCTGGTCAGCCAGAAGGCCGGCGCCATTCTGGGCCGCCGGGTGGAGACCATCGCGGTGGATCAGCTGGCCAAGCCCGCCCAGAACGGCCCCATGGAGCGGCTGCTCCGGTTCGGGCGGGATCACACGGAGATCGTGCATATTCAAGAATAAAGAATAGGAGTTGTTATCATGGCAAAAGGCGGATTTCGGGGAATGCCCGGCGGCATGAATCAGGCCGCGATGATGAAGCAGGCCCAAAAAATGCAGCAGGAGATGCTGCGCATTCAGGAGGAACTGGAGAACAAGACCTATTCCGCCGCCTCCGGCGGCGGCATGGTCACCGCCACGGTCAGCGGGAAGCATCAGCTGCTGGGCCTGGAGATCAAACCTGAGGCGGTGGACCCCGACGATGTGGAGATGCTCCAGGATATGATCATCGCCGCGGTGAACGAGGCCTTCCGGGCGGCGGAGGCGGACTCCGCCAATTCCATGTCCCGCCTCACCGGCGGGTTGAACCTGGGCGGTCTGTTCTAAGGAGGCGCCATGCAGTATTTTCCCGCTGCGCTTCAGGAGTTGGCGGATCAGTTTGCCCGGCTGCCTGGGATCGGGGGCAAGACCGCCCAGCGCCTGGCGTTTCATGTGCTGAGCCTGCCCATGGAGGACGTCCAAGCCCTGGCGGACGCCATTCTGGCGGCTAAAGAGGAGATCCACACCTGTCCGGTGTGTCAAAATCTGACGGATCGGGAGATCTGCCCCATCTGCGACGACGATACCCGGGACCACGGCACCATCTGCGTGGTGGCGGAGCCCCGGGACGTGATCGCCATGGAGCGTGCCCGGGAGTACGGTGGCGTCTACCACGTCCTCCACGGCGTGATCTCCCCCCTGAACCATGTGACCCAGGAGGATATCCGGATCAAGGAGCTGCTAAGCCGGGTGGCGTCCGGCGGGGTGCGGGAGGTCATCATGGCTACCAACCCGGATACCGAGGGGGAGGCCACCGCCATGTACATCTCCCGGCTGCTCCGGCCTCTGGAGGTCAAGGTCACCCGTCTGGCCTACGGCGTGCCTGCCGGCAGCCAACTGGAATACGCCGACGACGTAACCCTTTCCCGGGCCCTGGAGGGCCGTCAGGAAATCTGAATATCCCAGCGCCTCCCGGTGATCCGGGAGACGCTGAACCTTTACAATCCTTAGGAGAAGGCTATGTATCTGGAAAATGTGAAAGACGAGTATCTGGCCGCCCTGCGCCTGGGCCAGAAGGAATTTCGGGAGCTGACCGCCGCCGGTCTGGATCCCTATCCCAAGGTGCTGGACGCCATTCTCCCGGAGGGCCAGCTGACCGTCCAGGAGCTGCCGGCCCAGGACATTCCGGTGGACCGGATCGTGGGCGTGAAGACCGCCGGGCGGATTTCCGCCTTTAGCGCCGGATTTTACCCTCTGCTGGACCCGGACAGCGAGTTTGCCGGGAAGTGGATGAGCCTGTGCAAGGCCCAGATGAGCGACGAGGGCATCCGGGACCCTATCTTGTGTTATGAGTACTTAGGAGATTTTTACGTCCAGGAGGGGAACAAGCGCCTCAGCGTTCTCAAATCCTCCGGCGCGGTCAAAATTTCCAGCACCGTCCGCCGGATGCTGCCCAGGAGCTTCGACACCCCCCAGCTCAAGGCCTATCAGGAATTTCTGGAATTTTATAAGGATTCCAAGCTCTATGATTTCCAGTTCCGCCGGCCGGGGGACTACGCCAAGCTCCTGTCCTTCCTGGGGAAGGCCCCCGGAGAGCCCTGGCAACCTGAGGAACGGCGGAATGTGTCGGCCTATTTCCACTATTTCCGGGAGGCTTTCGACGCCTTGGGCGGCGGCAAGAACGGTGCGAAGCCGGAGGAAGCCCTGCTTCTCTGGCTCCAGCTCTATCCCTTTAAGGACCTGGGTCAGATGACCGGCAAGGAGCTGAAAAAGACCCTCTCCGGCCTCTGGCCCGACGTGGTGGCCGGGGCGGAGGAGAATCCCGTGAAGGTCCGCACCGACGCCCCCGCCGGTGGCAGCAAGAGCCTGCTGGGGAAGCTGATCACAGGGGAGCACCTGAACGTAGCCTTCGTCCACCAGCGGGACCCGGTGACCAGCACCTGGACCCGGGGTCACGACCGGGGCCGGGCCTATTTGGAGGAGACGCTGAAGGAGAAGGTCACGGTCCGCAGCTATTATTACGCCGACTCCCCGGAACAGACGGAGGCGCTGCTGGACCAGGCCGCCAGCGACGGGGCCGAGGTGGTGTTCACCACCACCCCCCAGCTGCTCCGGCCCACCCTGAAGGCCGCCGTGAAATATCCGAAGATCCACTTTCTGAACTGCTCGGCGGATTCGCCCCTTTCCAGCGTCCGCAGCTACTACTGCCGGATCTTTGAGGGAAAGTTTATCACTGGCGCCATTGCCGGGGCCCTGGCGGGAAACGACCTGGTGGGCTATGTGGGTTCCTATCCCATTCTGGGGGTGCCCGCCTCCATCAACGCCTTCGCCCTGGGGGCCCAGATGACCAATCCCCGGGCAAAGATCATTCTGGAATGGTCCTGCCTGCCCGGGGACGCCACCGCCCGGCTTTTGGAACGGGGCGTGCGAGTGATCTCCAACCGGGACATCCCCGTGAAGGACCAGCAGTACCTGGAATACGGCCAGTACGGCACCTTCATGGCGGAGGCCGGCGGCGCCCTGGTGCCCCTTGCTTCTCCCTGCTGGCTCTGGGGGAAGCTGTATGAGAACGTGGTGCGCAGCATCCTGGCGGGGACCTGGCCCCAGAAGAAAGGGGCCCCCGAAGCCCTGAATTACTGGTGGGGCATGGACAGCGGCGTGATCGACGTGGAGCTGACGGACCGGGTGCCGGAGAGCCTGCGAGCTCTGGCCCGGCTGCTGGCCAGAGATATGCGGGAAGGCCGGTTGGATCCCTTCCGCCGCCAGGTAAAGGCGCAGGACGGCACGGTGAAAAACACCGGCGAGACCGGCTTCCTTCCGGAAGACCTGCTGCACATGGACTGGCTGTGCGAGAATGTGGAGGGCGTTATCCCGGAATTTGACCAGGTGCTGCCGGTTTCCCAGGCCCTGGTGCGGGAGCTGGGGCTCCATCGGGAGCAGATCCCCCTTAAAAAGGAGGGACCGGCATGAAAATCCTGGCGGTCTCCGACGAGGAGAGTCCGGCGCTCTGGGATTTCTATGTCCCCGGGCGGCTGAAGGACTACGATCTGATCCTTTCCTGCGGGGACTTAAAAGCGGATTACCTGTCCTTTCTGGTGACCATGGCCCGCTGCCCGCTGTTCTACGTCCACGGAAACCACGACTTGAGCTACCGCTCCGCCCCGCCGGAGGGCTGTGACTGCATCGACGGGCAGATCGTGGTGTACAACGGTCTGCGGATCCTGGGCCTGGGGGGCTGCCTCCGGTATCACCCCGGGGAACAGCAGTACACCGAGGAGCAGATGCGCCGCCGGATCGCCAAGCTCCGGCTGGCGCTCTGGCGCGCCGGCGGGGTGGATATCGTGGTGACCCACGCCCCGCCCAGGGGGCTGGGAGACGCGGAGGACCCGGCCCACAGGGGCTTCGCGGCGTTGCGGGAGCTGCTGGACCGGTACCATCCGCTTTATCTGCTCCATGGCCACGTCCACCTGCGCTACGGTCTGAATATTCCCAGAGTTCACGAGTATAACGGCACCCAGATCATCAACGTGTCCGAGCGGTACGCTCTGGAGGTGCCGGACCAGCCCTTCCCGGAAAAGGACCGGGGCCGCCTGATTTGGAAGACCCGTCCCAAGGAGCGCGGCGATTGACATTTGCCGCCTGTTAAAGCTGTTGTCCCCGGCTGAAAGCAGCCGGGGACGGTTTTTGCCACCTAAATTCGTCAAATATCCATTGCCGGGTTCATGTAGTACACGTTCTTCTGGTTCAGCTTTTCCCGCAGCAGCTGCATGGCCTCGCCAAACCGCTGGAAGTGGACCACCTCCCGCTCCCGGAGGAACTTGATCACGTCGTTCACATCCGGGTCGTCGGAGAGCCGGAGAATGTTGTCGTAGGTCACCCGGGCCTTTTGCTCGGCGCCCAGGTCCTCCGCCAGGTCGGCGATGGGGTCGCCCTTGACCTCCATAGAGGCGGCGCTCCAGGGGAACCCGGAGGCGGCGGTGGGGTAGACCCCCACGGTGTGAT
>CANRQC010000085.1 GCA_947632695.1 uncultured Oscillospiraceae bacterium
GCATAGTGTTGGGGCGCTTCCCGGACGGTGTGGGGCAGGCGAACCGGCTCCCCGATGCCCCGGCCAAGCTCATAGCCCTCGGCCCAGGAATAGACAAATTCCCAGTCGTTGTTGATTCGGATCATGACGGTCTCCTCAGATTTTTGAAATTAGGCAAGCCCGATCACCACGCTGGTCTGGCCGTCCAGGGTCAGCGTGGTCTGGTCCAAGGTGGCGTCGCCCACGCCGATGACGGCGTTGAGCTGGGTGATCTCCAGGCCCGTAATGTCGGCCAGCTCTATGGTGATGGGGTCGGTGGTGGTGTTGTGCAGCACCATGACCATGGTCCCGTCATAGCTGGCGGTGAAGCCGCCCAGCTTGGTGCCCTCCAGCTCCAGCGCCACAAAGTCCCCCCGGCAGATGGCGGGGTTGGCCTTGCGGATCATGATCAGCTTTTTATAGTAGTTGTACAGGCTGTCCCCGTTGCCCAGCTGCTCCGCGGCGGTGAAGTCCACCCGGGCGGAGGAGTAGGTGCTGCCCTCTGGGTCGGCGATGGTATCCCCGTCGCCCCACTCCATTTTCAGCCGGCGGTTGGCATCGGTATTGGCGCTGCCCCGGGAGCCCCGCATGCCGATCTCCTCCCCGTAGTACAGGAAGGGGGAGCCGGGCGCCAGAAGGTACAGATTCGCCGCCACCTTCATCTGTCCGCTGGCCTCCGTCAGGAATCCGGCGGCCCGGTCGGTGTCGTGGTTGGCGATAAAGGGCACGAGCATTGCGTCCTCATTCAGGGCATGGATGGAATCCAGGTAGGACTGGAGATAGCCCATGTACTTGTTCACGTCCCCGGCCTTGGCGGTGGTGGCGATCAGGCCGGAGGACTGGGAGATGGTGAAGTTGAAGCAGTTCAGAGCCGGGAAATACCGCTCCGTGACCCCGTCGCTGTCCCAAACCTCCGCCACCGTGTAGATATCGGGCTTGATGGCCCGGAGCTCGTCCATGTACCACTTCCAGAATTCACCGCTCTGGACGTCGTCGCCAAAGTAAATGTACTTGGCGGCGTCGAAGCGGAAGCCGTCCACCCCCAGGTCCAGGTAGTATTTCGCCACATCCAGCACCGCCTGGCGGACGGCCTCATTGTCGTAATTCAGCTCCGGCATTTGGCTGGAGAAGTTGCCCTCGTAGGTATCGTCGCAGCCGGGGATCTTATAGAAGGTCCGGCCGGCGGGAGCGGGCTGGCCCGCGGGGCAGTAGGTGTAAAAATCGTAGTAGGGGTCCTCCGTGTCGCCGCTGCGGTGGGCGGCGATAAAGGAATTGAACCAGGGGTTATTGAAGCCGGTGTGGTTAATCACCAGGTCCAAAATCACCTTCACGTTCCGCTGATGGCACAGCTCCAGCAGCTCCTTCAGGTCGTCCTCGGTGCCGAAGGCCGGGTCGATGGTGTAATAATCGTCCACATCGTACTTGTGATAGCTGACGGACTTGAAAATGGGGGACAGCCACAGTCCCTCCACCCCCAGACTCAGGCCGGAGGCGTCGTCGCCGTCGTTCAGGTAGTCCATCCGGTTGATGATGCCCCGCAGGTCGCCAATCCCGTCGCCGTTGGAGTCGGAGAAGGAGCCCACGAAGATCTCATAGAACACCCGGTAGTTGTCCTGGGTGGCCACGGCGGCCTGGCAGGCCGGGTCGTCCACGATGGCCTCGCCCCGGTCGCTGAGCTGGTATTTCCCGCTGGGGTCCTGGGGCGCTTGGGGGCCGGTGCTGTCCCCAGTAGGGGCAGCTTGGGTGGTGGGGGCGGCGGTGGACTGGGTCTGGGCCGGGGGCGAGACCGCGCATCCGGCAAGCAGCAGAACCAGCGCCAGAAGGATCGCCAGCAAGCGTTTCATCATAGGAACCTCCATTCCATAAAGGCAAAGGCTGTGACCGTGAACGGTCACAGCCCAAGCCGCATGTCGCGCTTCGCGAAGGCGAAGCGGATTCTATTGGATATTGCCGGGGTGGATCACACCAGCAGATTGTCCTCCGTGGTGGGATCGAAGAAGTGCATGGCCTTGCCCTCGAAGGAGATGTGCATCTCGTGGCCGCTGACCAGGGCGTTCCGCTCGGTGCTGTCCAGATCCAGGGTGGGGATCCGAACGATGAGCCGGGTGCCGTCAATGGTGTCCACGTGCAGGTGCAGCTCCGAGCCCATCATTTCGTTGACCACCAGCTTGCAGGGGATGGCCGTCTCGCCGGGATGGGCCAGATGGATATGCTCCGGACGGACGCCCAGGAGGATCTGGCCGGGCCTGGTGTTCTTCTTCGCCAGCATCCAGCCCTTCTCGCCCTCCACCGGCAGCTTGGCGCCGAAGGGGGTGACATAGTACTTGCCGTTCTCCAGCAGGAGGTTGGTCTTGATGATGTTCATCTTGGGCGCGCCGATAAACTCGGCCACGAACAGATTCTTGGGCATCTCAAAGACCTCGGCGGGGGTGCCCACCTGCTTGATGTAGCCATCCTTCATGATGACGATCCGGTCGCCCAGGGTCATGGCCTCGGTCTGGTCATGGGTGACGTAGATGAAGGTGGTGTTCAGCTTCTGCCGCAGGAGGATGATCTCGGCACGCATCTGGTTGCGGAGCTTGGCGTCCAGGTTGGAAAGGGGTTCATCCATCAGGAACACCTTGGAATCCCGCACCATGGCCCGGCCGATGGCCACCCGCTGCCGCTGGCCGCCGGACAGGGCCCGGGGCTTGCGCATCAGGTACTCGGTGATGCCCAGGATCTGGGCGGCGTTGGTGACCTTCTCATAGATCACGTCCTCCTTCATCTTCTGCAGCCGCAGAGAGAAGGCGATGTTGTCATAGACGGACATATGGGGGTAGAGGGCGTAGTTCTGGAACACCATGGCGATGCCCCGGTCCTTGGGCTGGAGGTCGTTGACCACTTCGCCGTCGATCTCCACAGTGCCCTCGCTGATGTCCTCCAGACCGGCGATCATCCGCAGGGTCGTGGACTTGCCGCAGCCGGAGGGGCCTACGAAGACCACGAACTCCTTGTCCTTGATCTCCAGGTTGAAGTCGTGGACGGCCACGACCTTATTGTCGTATATTTTCTTGACATCGGTTAATTTCACACTTGCCATTATCCCTGATCTCCTTTCTAATTAGCCCTTCACGGCGCCGCCGGTAACGCCCTCGACGTAGTACTTCTGCAAGCACAGGAACAGGATCGTCACCGGAATCGCCACGATCACACCGCCGGCACAGAAGGTGGTGTACATTCTGGCGATCTGATCGTTGGTCAGCCAGCTATACATACCTACCGCCACGTTGTAGCCCGAGGAGGTGCCGAAGGCAACGTACCGGGCAAACACATAGTCGCCCCAGGGCCCCATGAAGGCGGTCAGGATGGTGTAGATGACGATGGGCTTCGCCAACGGAAGAATGATCTTATAGAGTACCTGGAACCGGGTCGCCCCGTCCACCCGGGCCGCCTCATCCAGAGACTTGGGGATGGTGTCGAAGAAGCCCTTGGACACATAGTAGCCCATGCCGGAGGACGCCACGCCCACCAGAATCAGGCCGGGGACGGCGTTGGCCTGGGTCAGGCCCAGGTCGCTCAGGACCCGGTACAGAATGATCATGGTCAGCATTCCGGGGAACATGCCCAGAATCAGCATGAACCGCATCAGGGGGCCCCGCATCTTGAAGCGGAACCGGGAGAGGGTGTAGCTCATGCACAGCTGGATCACCGTGATCAGCACGGCCGAGGCCAGGGCGATGATAAAGGTGTTCAGATACCAGACCTTAAAGTCGGAATTCCACAGCTTCAGGTAGTTGTCGAAGCCCCACTGCTGGGGGATGACGTAGCCGACCTGGTAGGTGGACTCCACCCGGAAGGACTGCAAAACGATGAAGATAAAGGGGATCAGCCAAACCACGCTGATGATGATCAGCAGCAGGTAGACGAAGAAGTTGCTGATCCGGTTGGCCGCCTTCAGACCCATATGGCGCTTGAGGGTGTTCTCGTTCTTACTCATCACTGGTAATCCTCCTCATTCTTGATGGAGGGCAGCACGTTGTAGACCACCAGGGAAATGACCGCCACCACAACGAACACCATGATACCGACGACCGAAGCCAAATAGTACTGGGATTCCGCGCCGGTGGTGATCTTGAAGAGCCAGGTGATCAGCAGGTCCGTGTAGCCCACCGAGCCCGCCGCGCCCGATGCCGCCGGGTTGGTCGGCGCGCCGCCGGTGAGCAGGTAGATCACGTTAAAGTTGTTCATGTTCCCGGTGAAGCTGGTGAGCAGATAGGGACCGGTGATGAACAGCATATACGGCAGGGTGATCTTGGTGTACTGCTGCCAGCCGTTGGCGCCGTCGATCCGGGCGGACTCATAGAGGTCGGCCGGGATGTTCATCAGGATGCCGGTGGTGATCAGCATCAGGTAGGGGATGCCGATCCAGATATTGATGGCGATGACCGACACCCGGGCCCAGGTTGGATCCTCCCAGAAGGGCAGCGGCTGGGAGATCCATCCCAGATCCATCAGCGCCAGGTTGATCAGGCCGTTCCGGGCGAACATCTTGGAGACGTACAGCAGGGAGATAAACTGGGGAATGGCCACGGTCAGCACCAGAATGGTCCGCCAGAGCTTTTTCAGCTTGATGCCCTTCTTGTTGATCATCATGGCCACGAACATGCCCAGGAAATAGTTGGTGAAGGTGGCAAGGAAGGCCCAGATCAGGGTCCAGGTCAGAATCTCGCCGAAGGTCGCGGAGTAGGACTGGCCGCCGCCGTTGCCGCCCTGCCAGGACAGCAGGGTGTTGAAGTTGTCCAGACCCACCCAGGTGAAGAGGTTGTTGGAATAGCCGTTATGGGCGCCGTCATAATTGGTGAAGGCCACCAGGATCATGAAGACGATGGGCATAACGGTGAAGACCAGAATGCCCGTCAGGGGCAGGGCCAGCAGGGTCTTGTGGAACTGATCGTCCACCAGGCTCCGCAGGTCGTCTTTGCCGCTCTTGAGCTTCTTGCCGGAGCGGATGATCTGCTCGGAGAGCTTATTCTGCTTCACATTCACCCGCCAGGTGTAGATAAAGGCGATGATGAAGAAGATGGTCAGCACGCCGTAAAGCAGAATTTTGAAGGAATTGTCGTGATAGTGGGTGGTGTAGGCGTCCAGAAGGGGATCGTAATCCTGGGTCGGTCCCTGGATGCCCAGGGTGCCCAGCATGGACAGCCAGTACCCGCCGCCGGCAAACATATAGACAATGAACACCGCTTCAAAGGCCAGGAACAGCAGGCCCCGGAGGATCTGCCCCCGGGCGATATTTCCGAAGCCCATCACCACGAAGGAGACCTTGGTTTTCCAGTCCCCCTTGGTAAAGGTGGTGACAATGTCCATAAATTCGTCCGCGACTTTTTTGCAGCCGGTCTTGATGAGGTTCACCACGGTCCAGAACAGGGAGGCAATGGCCTTGGGGATCCCGCAGAAGAAGGCCGCGATTTTGTAGGTGAAGCGGTGCCATTTGGAAAGGCGAAGGAATTCCAGATCAGAGTATTGTTTCATCAAATCACCCCTTAAATCAAATTGGCCGGAGCCAGTTACGGCTCCGGCCAATCGCATTACCATGTCAGGCTAAGCCAAAAGACTATTCTCTTCTCTTAGTCTCTTATTCGGCGGGGACCAGCGTGATCTCGCCGGTGGCCGCGTTGAGCTGCACATAGTAGGTGCCAGCCTCCGCGACAACATAGTTGCCGCTTTCAGTGGAGGGATCGCCATAGGACACGTCCCAGCTCTTGCCCTGGCGGCACTTCAGCTCGGTGCCGGCTTCCATCTCAAAGGCGTCCTTGGAGGTCCAGATGTCGCCATCGTTGGTCATCTCGAAGTCCACGTCCCAGCTGGAGCCGTTCACAGCGCCGATGACGGTGAAGGCGTTCCGGATCTCGTCGGTCATTTCAAACACGGCCTCGATGGACGCCTTGTACTTCTCCAGAGCGGCCTTCAGGGCCTCGTCGGAACCGTCGGAAGCCTTGATGTCGGTGGTGATGACCTTGGCGATATCCCACCAGGAGCCATTGATGTTGGGCTGAGGAATGGCGTACTCGTTCTGCTGGTTCAGAGCGGTAAGGGTGGGATCGGCGGTGACGGCGGGGTCAGCCTGGGCTTCCTTGTTGGAGGGGCCCCAGCCGAAGTTGGTGAACCGATCCAGCTGGCAATCCTTGCCGGTCAGGTACTGGGCCAGCTGATTCAGCACGGCGCCCTTGACGGCGTCGGACTGGGGCTTTACACCGATCAGCTTGCAGCCGGAGTAGGAGCCGATGTGGTAGCTCTGGCCGTCCACGGTGAAGGAGGGCAGGTCGGCAACGCCGAAGTTGTCGCCCAGCTGATCCTTAATGGTGGCGTAGTTCCAGGTACCGGTGACCACGACAGCGGAGCCGCTGGCGAAGTCGGCATTGGAAGAGTTCACATAGATGGGCGTGCTGACCAGCTTGTAAATGGCCTTGGCGGCGATCAGGCCCTTATCGGAGTTGAAATCGTCGTCGATAGCGATGAAGTTGCCGTCATCGTCGGTGATCCAGTCGGAGTGGCAGCCCACGCCGAAGAAGACGCCGGCGTTGTACCAAGCGTTCTCCAGCTCGTAGGAGAAGTTCTTGTTTGCGGCGACGCAGTCGGCAATGATGTCCTCGAAGGAGTCCACATGCTCTTCGGGGATGACGCTCTTGTCGTAGTACATGAAGTAGCCGTTGTCGGCGGTCAGGGGGTAGGCAAACAGATCGGAGCCGGACTGAGCAGCCAGCACGGAACCGGCGGAGTTATTGGTCCGCACAAAGTCCGCAGCGCCCTGGCCGAGCTTCATCAGCGCGCCGGCCTGGATCAGACGGGAAAGCTGGTCCTGGGCGAAGAAGTACAGGTCGCCACCGGCGGAGACGTCGGTGATCATGTTGGTGGCCGCGTCCGCCTCGGAGACGGGCTCGACAGTGGCGTTGATGGTGATGCCCAGGGTGTTGGAGCTGTTGAAGGCCTCAACCTGGGACTTGGTCAGCTCCACGGCCGCCTCGGGGCACCAAATGGTCACGTCATAGGTGCCGGACAGATCCGCGCCGCCCTGAGAGGGGGGATTGGTCTGCTCACCGCCGCCCTGGGGGGCATTGGTCTGCTCGCCGCCGCCCTGGGGGGGCTGGGACTCCTGGTTACCAGCGGGGCCGCAGGCGACCAGCATCAGCATCATGACCAGAGCCATTACAAGCGCTAAGATTTTCTTCATTTTCATTCCTCCATAAGTATAGAATTTCGGATTTTCAAGAGCCATTATCCCCGCTGAAAGCGGGGATACGAAAAGGGGTACCCCTTTTCGGCTCCAAATCCTGGTCCATTATAGCAAAATTTCTGGCGGTTTTCAACAGGAATCTCTGAATTTTGAACCGGTCTATTAGTAAAAAATCCATTCCGAAATTTGTGCAGTTTATCTATTGACATTTTCGCGTTTTTTGGGGGGTAGACATTCTGGACCCGTTATCCCGCCGGGAAGAGCATGGCGTCGTCGATCTTGCCCCAGGCGCCGGCCCCCTCGCCCGCGCACCGGACATAGATGCCCACGGTGACGGTCTGGCCCTCCTGGACCTGGAAGCCCTCGATCAGGCCCGTGTCCCAGGAGCCGTAGCCGCTGACGGTCATAGGCGCGGTGGCCACCGTCTCCCCGTCCACCTTCACATAGGCGTAGATGTCCGTCTCGCCGCAGTCGCCGCCCATAATGGAAATGGAGTAGCTGTAGCTCCCCGCCAGGCCCTCCACGGTCTGCTCCACGGTAAATTCCACGCTGTTGGCCGCTTGGCTCCAGAAGTGGACGTGCTTATTACCCGTGCGGGAGTCCCCGGCCTTGTCCTCCACATAGAGTTCCTTGGTGGCCTTGAGGTCCGTCAGGACCCAGCCGGCGTCCCCGTCCTCGAAGCTGTCGTTTTGCAGCAGGTTGGAGGGCTTCACGGTGACAAAGCACTTCACCGGCAGCTCCCCGGCGGTACCGGAAATTTCAAAGGTGCCGTTGCCCTGGCTCATTTTGGCCAGCTCGCCGTCGGTGACGTTCCAGGTCACCGCCACCTCCTGGCGGGAATTGTCGGACATCCAGGCGTTCACCGTCTCCGGAAGGGAGATGGCCTCCCCGGCGTTGACGGTGAAGCGGGCGTCCTCCAACTCCTGGGGCACGATCTCGGCCTCGTTGCCGTAGCGGACCAGGTTGAACACCTGCAGCGACGGCAGGGGGTGGCCCGTGGCGTCGAATAGGGCCTGATTGTCCACGGCGCAGCCGCCGTAGTACTTGCCCGCGTCGTCGGGATCGTAATCGGTGGAAAAGCTGCTGGCCCAGCCGGAGCCGAACTGCTCCCATTTTTTCTCATTTTCCGCCCGGGAGGCGCCGCCCACGGTGATCCAGGTGCCCTCCCAGTAGGCCACGCCGATGCCGTTGCGCATATGGGCCACGGCGTCGATCACGTCCCGCAGGGAATTGGCCTGGCCCTGGACGGTGTAGGGGTAGTTTTTGGTCACGGCGCTGTCCTGGCTGATGGTGTTGCCATTGAAATCGGTGTCCTCGGGGGTGTAGGCGTAGGAGGTCTCCACCACCATCACCTTTTTATCATAGGTATCCGCCACGGAGGACAGGACCATGCTCAGATTCTCCAGGGTGCCGTGCCAATAGGGATAGTAGGAGCTGGCGAACACGTC
>CANRQC010000086.1 GCA_947632695.1 uncultured Oscillospiraceae bacterium
CACCCGGCGAAGGACCCCAGCAGCTGCCACAGCAGCCCGTAGCCCTGGAAGGAGCGTCCCGCGGGAATGCCCCACAGCCATACCGCCGTGTTCCAGGCCACGGCGGTGCCCAGGGCGATAGCCACCGCCACCAGCAGCACCTGGACGATCCGGTTGACGCCGGAGTTGATGTCCCCGTAGATGATGTCCCGCATGGCGTTGGTGAACAGCAGCCCCGGCACCAGCAGCATCAGCCCGCCGATGACCGCCGCGTCGGGGTCGTGGCAGAGGCCCAGCTTATTCAGGCCGTAGACCGCCAGCGCCAGCACAAAGGCGGAGAGCATGGTTTTGAAAAAGGGGTTGGTCTTCATCCGGTCCATGCCCTCGCCCAGAATGCCCGCGATCACGCCGCAGACCCCGGCGCAGAGGCAGTCCGTCCAGTCTCCCCGGAACAGTACGGCAAAGCCCGCCGCCCCCAGAAAGCTGCCCAGCACGATAAAGGGCAGGCGGTAGTGGACCCGGGCCTGCTCCGTCTCCTCCAGCCATTTCCAGGCGACCGTGGGCTCGGGATGCTCCGAACAGAGCCGGCGGGAGAGGTTGCTGTACCGCTCCACCGCGTCCAAATCGTTGCCGTGGTGGCCGATCCGGCGCATCCGGGTAATGGGGCGGCTGCTCTCTGTCTCAATGCTGACAATGAGGCAGTTGGGGATGGAAAACGCCTCCGCCTGGATGCCGTAGGCCCCCAGGAGCCGGTTGACGCTTTCCTCCACCCGGAAGGTCTCCGCCCCGCTGATGGCAAGCCGGTAGCCCAGCTCCACCGCCAGCTCGATCAACGCATCATAGTCCATACCAACGCCGCCTTTTCTGATTTTCCCCATTGAGTATAGCACACTTTTGGGAAATGGCAAGTGTTTTCCTGTCGAAATGAGTCACACATAGCGCCTTGGGAGGCGGCACTGGAGCAAATGGACTTGGGCCGTGACATATTCCCCTGGCAGCGGGCAGACCACCCCGGCGGCGAAAAGGGTGTACTGACTGCCCACCCGGCCCACCAGGGGCAGCCGCCGGCCCTGATACTCCACATATTCCCCCCGGAGTCGGCGGCGGAGCAGGCGAAATAGGTACGCCCCGAACTGGAAGGGGCCGAACCGGTCCGGCCCGGAGAGCATTCCGAAGCCGTTCACATGGCCCAGGGCGACCACGGCGGCGCAGGTGTCCCGGCGGACCCGGCAGACGGAGGCGTAGCCGGTGCAGTCCCCCCGGCGCAGCAGCTTCCGGTCCACCACCTGGGCCTGGACCGCCGCTACCGACAGGAGGGGGACCGGGGTGGCCCGGCACAGCGGCCCCACCAGGGCGGAGCCGATCCGCACCGCGTCCAGCCAGGTGTCCGGGAAGCGAAGGGCGGCACAGCTGTTGGCAATGTGCCGCGTCCCGATGGGGCAGCCCTGGGCTCTGAGAAAATCGGTGATCGCCAAAAACCGGTCCAGCTGCCGCCGGGTGCGGCGATACCGCTTTTCAAAGGCGGCGGCAAAGTGGGAGAAGATGCCCTCGAATTGGAAGGGGAACCGCTGGTAGAGGGCCAGCAGCCCCTCCCGGTCCGTCCAGCGGAAGCCAAAGCGGCCCATCCCCGTGTCCACCGCCACGTGGACCCGGACCGGTCGCCCCCGGGCGCAGCGCAGATAAAACTGGGCGCAGGACAGGTTCGTCACCGTCAAAATGACGCTCTCCTTTACTAGCGTCTCCAAAACCGCCCCGTCCGCCACCGGACTCAGCAGTAAAATATCCTCCCCGAAGCCCAGCTCCCGGAGGCGCAGGGCATCCATTGGCTCCGCCACGGCGAACATCGTCGCCCCGCCGTATTCCCAGGCCCGGGCGGCCTCCTCCAGGCCCACGCCGTAGCCATCGCATTTGAGAACAGCGATCACCGGCGCTTTTACAAAATCCGCCACCTGGGCGGCGTTGTGCCGGAGGGCCTGCCGGGACACCTCCAGATAGCACAGCTCCTTACGATCCATAAAGAAACACACCCCTTTTCATGGCAAAGCCATTGTAACAGGGGCGTGCATCAGACCGGCATCCAGAGCGCATCTTTTTCATGAATTTCAGAAGATCTTAGCCGCTCTCCGTCTCGCCGGGGGTGCCTGCCTCGCCGGGCACCGGAGCGGTTTCCTTGGACGCGGGGGCGAAATAGGTGTCCGGGGAAATGATAATGGCGGTCCTGTAAACGTAGAACCGGAAGATCAATCCGTCCTGGCCGAGATCCTCCATCGGCGTTGTGATCACCTCGATCCCGTCCTCCGGCGTGCCGCTGGTACGCAGGGTGTAGGTGGGGCCAATACCCAGCTGCCCAAAAAACTCGGCGCTGAGCCGGTACAGAAGGTCCAGGATCGTCTCGTCGTTGTAATCGTAGCCATGGCTCTGGAAGAGAAGCAGTGTATCATAAATGCTTATGGTCAAGCCCACCGCTTTTCCGGTGGCGTCGTCGATCACCATGGTAAAATCCCAGAGGTAGGAGTCTTGGGTCTGGATATTCACATACCAAAAGAAGGCGGAGCCATTTAGATTAAAGCTGATACTGGGCGACAGGTCCATGATCGTGTGGTCCTGAAGCAAAAAATCCAGCTCCTCGAGACCCGCGAAGGCGCTGAGGATCTCCTCCGCCGCTTCCCGGACTTCTTCCTCCGTCATTCGGGCAAGACTTGGATCCACGTCGGACTGGGCGGAGCCCAGCATACTGATATAAATGCGCTCCATCAGGGTGGAGGCCGGGGAGGTCAGTTGGATCTGCGGCACGCTTTCGGTCTCCACTGCGTTTTCCAGGGACGTTTCCTGCAAAAGCCCCGCCATGTAGGGAAGCCCCGCCCCCAGGCCCAGGAACGCCAGGGCCAGCAGCACCGCCAGGACCGCTTTAACGCTTTTCACCGCGCTTCCTCCTTTTTCGCTTGCCGTAGAGGGTCACCGTCACGCAGGTGCCCTTGCCCACCTGGCTCTGGAAGCTCAGATCGCCGCTGTGGAGCTCCACGATCCGCTTGCACAGGGCCAGGCCCAGGCCCGCGCCGCCCTGACTCCGGGACCGGGCCTTGTCCACCCGGTAAAAGGCCTCGGTGATCTTGCTCAGCTCCTTTTCCTCCATGCCCCGGCCATTGTCCACCACCTGGAACTGGCAGCCGCCGGAGATCCGCTTGCCCTCCACCGCCACCGTGCCCCCTTCTCCCAGGGCCTTGGTGGCGTTGTCGATCAGGTTGTAGAGCAGGGATTTGACCAGATCCGGGTCGAACACCGCCCGGCCGGATTCCCCCCGGCAGATCAGCCGGACGCCCCGCTCCTTGGTCATGGGGGCCAGGGTCTGCTCCACGTCGGCTAAAAAGGCGTTCAGGCTCACGTCCCGCATCACGGGGGTGTCCTGCTCCAATAGCAGCAGCTCCAGCAGCTTAAAGGACAGCTTTTCCAACCGCTGGCCTTCGGAAAAAATATAGTTGGCGGCGCCCATCCGGTCTTCCTCCTCCAGGGAGTCCTGGCGGAGCAGATCGGCGTAGCCGATGATGGAGGTCATGGGGGTTTTCAGCTCATGGGCGAAGGCCCCCATAAAGGCGTCCTGCCGCTGCATTTCAGACTCCATCCGGGCAAAATTCTCCTGGAGCTTTCCCGCCATGGCGTCAAAATCCCGGGACAGCTGGCCAAATTCATCCTGGCTGTGGATATCGGAGCGCCAGGCCAGGTTCCCGCTGGAGATCCGCCGCACGGCGGTGGTGAGCTTGCGCAGGTCCCGGGTCATCAGCGCCCCGATCAGCAGCGCCGCCAGAAGTCCCAGCGCCGCCACCCCGGCATAGAGGATCCAGAACAGCCGGAGCTGGGCGTCCCGGGCGGAAAAGGCGGGGGTGAGGTCGAAGGCCGCCTCCAGGATCAAAACCTGCCCCCCGGACTGGAGACTGCTGGAGACCAGGTAGGCCCAGCCGCCGCTGCCACGCGCCGTGGCGCAGACGCACAGCTCCGTTGCCGGGGCTTGGCGGGTTCCCAGAAGGGAGGTGTCCCCGCTGGAATAGAGGACGGTCTGGTCCTGGCGGAGGAGCAGACCCATCCAGTCGGCGTCCGGCCCGGGATCCAGCTCCTCCAAAACGTCGGTTAAGTTTACATAATATGAATGGGACCCGGTGTTGTTCAGCAGGGAAACGGTGTCCCGCAGGCTGCGATAGGATTCCATAGCGGCGGATTTTTCCGCCGCCAGCGCCTGCTGAAAGGAATTTGAGATCAGCGCCGTTCCGCCGACGCCAAAGCTCAGGGCAAGAAGCAGGGAGACGGTGACGATCAGCTTCAGGCGAACGCTCAAGCTCTACACCTCCAAACGGTAACCCATGTTGATGACCGCCCGGAGGCAGTCGTTCCAGCCCACCTTCTTTTTCAGGCGCTGGATGTGCAGCTCCACGGTGCGGGTGCTGTCCGGGTACTCGCCGCCCCAGACCCGCTCGTAGATGGTGCTCTTGTTCAGCACGATCCCGGGATTTTGGGCAAAGAGCAGCAAAATCTCGTATTCCTTCCGGGTCAGGGTGATGGGCACACCGTCTCGGGTCACCTGCATGGCCTCGGTGTTGATGTCCAGCCCGCCCACATGGAGCACCGTCGCCAGCTTTCCGTGGCGGCGCAGGACCCCTTCCACCCGGGCCAGCAGCTCCAATATTTCAAAGGGCTTGATGATGTAGTCCTCCGCCCCCATTTTCAGCCCCTTCACCCGGTCGTTGACGTTGTTCCGGGCGGTGATGAAGATCACGGGCGTGCCATGCTCCTTGATGTAGTCCATCAGCTCAAAGCCGCTGATCCCCGGCAGCATCACGTCCAGCAGGATCAGGTCGTAGCTGTCCTGCTCCACCGCGTCCGCCGCCGCCATGCCGTCAAAGACGCAGGTACACACATACCCCGCTTTTCGTAGACTGATTCGGAGCAGTTCCGAGATCGGCAGCTCATCCTCCACGATCAGAATTTTGACCATGGCGCCGTCCCCCCTTTCTTTTTTCCCAAGAATAGCACCCAATTGCATCATAATTGCATCATAGTGCCTTGGAAAGGGGGTTTTCCTCCATCATAAAGCAGCAGGTTTGCAGGTTTTGGCCCTTTAGGTACTCCGCGCCCCAGTCCCGCATGGCCACGAGAATGGGCATCAGGCTTCTGCCCAGCTCCGTCAGGGAGTATTCCACCTTGGGCGGGATCACCGGGTACACCTCCCGGCGCACCAGGCTGCTGGCCTCCAGCTCCCGGAGCTGCTGGGTGAGCATCTTAGGCGTAGCGCCGTGGATCAGCCGGCGAAGCTGGGAGAACCGCAGGGTCCCGTCCGACAGGTGCCAGAGGATCAGGGCCTTGTACTTCCCGCCGATCAGGTCCAACGTGGCCTCCACGGGGCAGTTGTCCGTCAGTTCCATTACAAACACCTCGGTATCAAAAAGGATAGTATTGCACAAAATAGTGCGTACTTGCAAATTTAGAATCGTATGCTACAATAGTACCACAAAACAGCCGCGGCGTCAATGCCGCAGAAGGGAGAAAACCCATGAAGCTGCGATTCCAAGTCACCGGCATGAGCTGCGCCGCCTGCTCCGCCCGGGTGGAAAAGGTCTCCGGCCAGGTGCCGGGGGTGGAGAAGGCGGAGGTGAACCTCCTGGCCGGGACCATGGCGGTGGAGGCAAAGGACCGCTCCGTGATCCCCGCCATTGTGAAGGCCGTCCAGGACGCCGGCTACGGCGCCATCCCGGAGGGGGAGAAGCAGGCCGCCCCGGCCCAGGCTCCGGCGGATCAGGCGCTGAAGGAGATGAAGATTCGGATCATCGGCTCGGCGATTCTGCTGGTGATCCTGATGTATTTCACCATGGGCCATATGATTGGCCTTCCTGCGCCCCACTGGTATCACGGGCGGGAAAACGCCCTGGTGGCGGCGCTGCTGCAGTTCTTCCTGACGCTGCCCATCGTCTATCTCAACCGGGTCTACTATACCCGGGGACTGAAGGCCCTGTGGAAGCGGGCCCCCAACATGGACTCTCTGATCGCCGTGGGCTCCCTGGCGGCCCTGATCTACGGCGTCGCCGCCCTGTTCGTCATGGCCTGGGCCATGGGCCGCGGGGACTGGGACACGGTGACCCGGTATTCGGAGAATCTCTACTTTGAGTCCGCCGCCACCATTTTGACCCTGATCACCCTGGGCAAGTTCCTGGAGACCCGGGCCAAGGGCAAGACCGGCGACGCCATCCGGCAGCTGATGGACCTGCGGCCCAAGACCGCCTCGGTCCGCCGGGGGGACGCCGTGGTGGAGGTCCCGGTGGAGGAAGTCCGGGTGGGGGACACCGTGGTGGTCCGCTCCGGCGGCAGCATTCCCGTGGACGGCACAGTGCTGTCCGGCCGGGCCTCCGTGGATCAGAGCGCCCTCACCGGCGAGAGCGTGCCGGTGGAGAAGGAGCCGGGGGACCCGGTGTCCGCCGCCACTATCAACACCGAGGGATATCTGGAATTTCGGGCGGAAAAGGTGGGGCAGGACACCACCCTGGCCCAGGTCATCCGCATGGTGGAGGAGGCGGGCGGCTCCAAAGCGCCCATCGCCCGGCTGGCGGATAAGATCGCCGGGGTCTTTGTGCCGGTGGTCATGACCATCGCCGCCGGGACCTTCCTGGTCTGGATGCTGGCGGGGCAGACCCTGGAATTTGCCCTCACCAGCGCCATCTCCGTGCTGGTCATCTCCTGCCCCTGCGCCCTGGGGCTGGCCACGCCGGTGGCCATTATGGTGGGCACCGGCCAGGGGGCCCGGATGGGCGTCTTATTCAAGAACGCCGAGGCCCTGGAAAACCTCCACCGGGTGGATACGGTGGTGCTGGACAAGACCGGCACCCTGACCACCGGCAAGCCGGCGGTGACGGATATTCTCCCCGCCCAAATGGGGGAGGAGACCCTGCTGTCCCTGGCGGCGGCGCTGGAGGAAAAGTCCGAGCATCCCTTCGCCAAGGCCATTTTGGAGCGGCAGGGGGACGCGCCCCATCCCGTTGCCGAGGATTTTGAGACCCTGCCGGGCCGTGGCGTGGCGGGTACCGTGGGCGGAAGGAAATACTATGGCGGCAACCGCCGATTGATGGAGGAGCTGGGGGTTTCAGTGCCGGCGCTTCCCCAGCTGGCGGGGGCAGGGAAGACCCCGCTGTACTTCGCGGAGGAAAACGGCGACTATCTGGGCGCCATCGCGGCGGCGGATGTGCTGAAGCCCGACTCGGTGGCGGCTGTGAAGGCCATGGAGTCCCTGGGCCTGGAAACGGTGATGCTTACCGGCGACAACGAAAACACCGCTCGGGCCATCGCCGCCTCCGCCGGGATCTCCCAGGTGATCTCCGACGTGCTACCCGGCGATAAGGCCGGGGCGGTGGAGAAGCTCCAAAAGGCGGGCCATAAGGTCTTGATGGTGGGCGACGGCATCAACGACGCCCCGGCCCTAGTCACCGCCGACGTGGGCATGGCCATCGGCGCGGGTACGGACATCGCCATGGAGTCCGCGGACGTGGTGCTGATGCAGGGCTCCCTGTCCGGGGTGAGCAAGGCCGTGGAGCTGAGCCGGGCCACCATCCGAAATATTCGGGAAAATCTGTTCTGGGCCTTTTTCTACAACACCCTGGGCATCCCCATTGCCGCGGGCGTGCTGTATCCGGCCTTCCATTTGCAGCTGAGCCCCATGCTGGGGGCGGCGGCCATGAGCCTGAGTTCGGTGTTCGTGGTATCTAACGCCCTGCGGCTGCGCCTGTTCAAGCCCAAAACCGCTTCAGCGGTTGGGAATCATCCGGCCCCCAAGGCCAGGAAAATCAAGGAGGAAAAACCCATGGAAACAACGATCAAGGTAAACGGCATGATGTGCGGCCACTGCAAGGCCCGTGTGGAGCAGGCCTGCATGGCGGTCCCCGGCGCCCAGGAGGCGGTGGCGGATCTGGAAAAGAAGCAGGTGACGGTCAAGGGCACCGCCGCTCCCGAAGCACTGAAGAAGGCCATCACCGACGCCGGTTACGAAGTGGCCGGCTGATATGCGCAGAGAGTTTTACTACAATTCCTGCGGTTCCGGGCGGATCCACGCCTGGCGCTGGGTGCCGGAGGGGGAGCCCAAGGCGGTGATGCAGATCGTCCACGGCATCTCCGAGCATTCGGCCCGGTATGAGGAGTACGCCCAATATCTCAACGGACTGGGATTTTTGGTGGTGGCCCAGGATCACATGGGCCACGGCCTGTCCATCGGGGAGGACCGCCTCCATGGCTATTTCCATGGAGGCTGGTTTTCCGCCGTGGAGGACACCTACCAGCTCTTAGAGCGCACCCGGATGGAGTACCCGAAGCTACCCTATGTGCTGCTGGGCCACTCCATGGGCTCCTTTCTGGCCCGGAGCATTCTGGCGGAGCACCCGGACAGCGGCATTTCCGCCTGCATCCTCTGCGGCACCGCCTGGGAGAACCCCGCCCTGCTGCGGCTGGCGGTGCCCGCCTGCCAGGTCTTCTGCCGCCTGGACGGGGAGCAGGCGCCCAACCCCA
>CANRQC010000087.1 GCA_947632695.1 uncultured Oscillospiraceae bacterium
AGCTATTGTATCACGGGCATCTTAAAACCTGCTGATACTTGATTGTTAACTTTGAAATTTATTATACGAGGAGGAAACGACCATGGATATGGGCAAACGCATCGCCCAGCGGCGCAAGGAGCTGGGCTGGACCCAGGACCAGCTGGCGGAAAAGCTGGGCGTCACCGCCCAGGCGGTGAGCAAATGGGAAAACGATCAGTCCTGCCCGGACATTGCCACGCTGCCGGCGCTGGCGGATCTGCTGGGCCTTTCCGTGGACGAGCTGCTGGGCCGGGCGCCCAAGGAGCCGGTCCATGAGGGTCAGGTGGAGCGGCCGGAGAGCTTTGAGTTCAAAAGCGGCGGCGGCACCGGCAAGGTGACGGTGGGAAACGGAAAGGTCTCCTTCACCTGGGACTCCGGGAAGGTGGCGGCCCTGGCGGCGGCGGTGTGGATCCTGCTGACGGGGGTGCTGCTGGCGGCGGCGGAGATATTCAGGTGGAAGGCAAGCTTTTGGGACGTCCTCTGGCCCACGGCGCTGCTGGTCTTCGGCGGGGCGTACATGCTGCGCAGGTTTACCGTTCTCCGGCTGGGGGTGACCCTGGCGGGGCTGTATTTTCTGGTGAGCAATTTGGGTATCCTGCTGCCGGAATGGCTGGAAAACAAGAACTTTTTGATGTCCCTGCTGCTGGTGCTGCTGGGCCTGGGCCTGCTGGCGGACGTGCTTCGCCGGGCCCGCAAGCCCATGGTGGTCTTCTCCTATGACGGAAACAGGCGGGACCGGGGCGCTCAGGGCTACCAGGTGAGCGCCGACGGGAAGCATTTTTCCTGCTCCGGATCCTTTTCGGAGAATACCTGGCGGGTGGACCTGCCGGTGCTGTCCGGCGGGACCATGGACACCTCCTTTGGGGACTATACCCTGGACCTAAGCGGGGTCCGGACCCTGGCGGAGGGCTGCCATATCCGGGTGGCGGGGTCCTTCGGGGAGACCACGATCCTGGTGCCCCGGCGGTTTGCCGTCTGTTTTGGACAGCGGAACGCCTCCTTCGGGGCCTGCCAGGAGGTGGGGACGCCGGACCCGGAGCCGGAGGGGATCCTGACCCTGGACGCCAACGTGAGCTTTGGGGATCTGACGGTGCGGTATCTGCCCTGACGAGGCCGTTCACAGACCCGCCATTTTGATGATGCCAAATCTTAAGAAATTCTTAAATTGACATAACACCCGTCCTATGGGATAATCACATCGAAAGGACGGGTGTTTTTCCATGCCGGAATTTGTTAAAATGCTGTTTTCCTACCTATTTAACGCCGCGATTCCGTCGCTGATCGGGGCGGCAGTTGCATGGGGCGGGGTGGCGTGCTACAATATTATGTCAACCAAGAAGGACGCCCCCAAAATTTCCCGCCTCCGGGGACTGGGGATGGTCGCCCTGGCGGCCTACCTGGCGGTGGTGCTGTCGGTGACGGTGCTGCAAAGAAGTCCCGAGCCCACCGGCAGTATGGGTTATGTAAACTATCATCTGTTTCTGGCCTGGCGGGAGGCATGGAATCAGTTCACCCTCCGGACCTGGCTGAACATCTTTTTAAATATCGCCCTGTTCGTGCCCCTGGGGGCCCTGCTGCCCTTGCTGTGGCGGCGGCTGCGGAAATGGTATCTGGTCTTTGGGATCGGCCTGGGGTTCTGCCTGGCGCTGGAGACCGTCCAGTTTTTCACCGGCCGGGGGCTGGCGGACGTGGACGACGTGTTCACCAACTGCCTGGGGACCATGCTGGGCTACTGGTGCCTGATGATCTTCCTGGCCCCGGGGAGGAGGCGGCTGTGGTATCTGCTGGGGCCGGGGGCGTTTATCTTGGCCATGGCGGTCCTGTTCGGCGGCTACGCGCTACAGGATTACGGGAATTTGCCGGGGGCGCCGGTGTACCGCTTCTCCACCAAGGGCTTTACCTGGGACCTGTGGTGCGACCTGACCGGGCCGGAGACCGCCCAGGTCTATATGTTCACCCCGCCGGACCACGCCGCCTGCGACGCCGTCGCCCAGGGCTTTGAGGAAAAGCTGGGGATCGACCGGGAGAAGATCGAGCATTTTGACTGGGAATACTATGACGACGGGGCCTGGTACTCCGACCATCAGGGCTACTCCCTGTACATCTACTACATCGACGGCAGCTACGACCTGCACTGCCGCCCGGCGGGCCTGGATATTCTGGAGGAAGGTACCCAGGAGACCAGGGAGGACCTGCTGGCCCAGCTGGCGGAGCTGGGCATCGATTTGCCGGAGACGGCGGAAATGGCCTACGAAGGGGACGGGCGGCACAGCTTCTCCGTTCCGCCCACCGTCACCGGGGCGGAGGCCGTCACCGGCACTTTGGAATGTACCGTCCAGGCCGGGATCGTGACCCGGGTGGAGAGCAGCCTGGTCCGCCTGACACCCTACCGGGAGGCCGCCATTTTATCCCCCCAGGGGGCCTACGAGAAGCTGACCCGGGGGGACTTCGGGGGCAATTACTGGCTCAGCGAGGACAGGACTTCCGCCGCCGTCACCGCCTGGGCGCTGGATTACCGGCCGGACACCAAGGGCTATTACCAGCCGGTATACCTGTTCCACCTGGTCCTGGAAGACGGGGCGGAGACGGAGGCCATGGTCCCGGCGCTGAAATAATCGTATAATTTTCCCCTCCATGGTCAAGAATGTACCTACATTTTTTACCATGGAGGGGATTTTATGGAATCCATCTGGTCCAAAACCTGCGATCTGGCGCCCAGGGAGCCCCTTTCCGGGGATCTGGAAACGGAGATCGCGGTGATCGGCGGAGGCATGGCGGGGGTGCTGATCGCCTACTATCTCCAAAAAGCGGGCCATCAGGTGGTGATCCTGGAGGCCAACCGTCTGGGAAGCGGGCAGACGAAGAACACCACCGCCAAAATCACCGCCCAGCATGGGCTGAAATATGAGAAGCTGGTCAAGGTCGTGGGCATGGCCCAGGCCCGGCAGTATGCCCAGGCCAATTTGGCCGCGGTGGGGCAGTTTGCCCAGCTCATTGCCCGGGACGGCATCGACTGCGACTTTGAAACCGCGGATTCCTACGTCTACGGGGAGGAGGAGAAGACCCTCCGGACCGAAGCGGAGATCGCCGCCCGGCTGGGCCTGCCCGCAAGCTTTGAAAAGGGGGCGTTTTTGCCCTTTCCCGTGGCCGGGACGGTGAAATTTTCCGGCCAGGCCCAGTTTCATCCCCTGAAATTCCTAAAGGCGCTGGCGTCCGATTTGCAGGTCTACGAGCAGACCCCGGTGCAAAAGGCGGAGGGCGACCGCTTAATCACTCCCCACGGAACCGTGCGGGCGGGGAAGGTGGTCTTCGCCTGCCACTTCCCCTTCCTGAATTTTCCCGGGATGTACTTTGCCCGGATGCACCAGGAGCGCTCCTATGTCCTGGCCCTGGAAAACGCCCCCAAATTTCCGGGCATGGCGGTGGGGCAGGGGAAGGACGCCTTTTCCTTCCGAAATTACGGAGATCTGCTGCTCCTGGGCGGCGGCGGCCATCGGACGGGCCAAAACGAAGGAGGCCGCTACCAAATGCTGCGGGACCGGGCGGCCCAGTGGTTCCCGGAGAGCCGGGAGGCAGCCTGCTGGTCGGCCCAGGACTGCGTGACGCTGGACGAGGTGCCCTATATCGGGTGCTTTTCCCGAAAAACGCCCAATTATTTGGTGGCCACCGGCTTCGGCAAATGGGGCATGACCCACTCCATGGTGGCGGCGCAGCTGCTGCTGGACCAGGTGGAGGGCCGAAGCAATCCCAACGCCCAGGTTTTCGCCCCCCAGCGCTTGGAACCGGAGACCATTCCCGTCGCCGCCGCCGAGGGCGGACGGACCGCCAGGAGCCTGCTGCGGCAGCTGTTCCACATCCCGGAGGAGCAGGCGGAGGCCCTGGCCCCCGGCCAGGGCGGCGTGGTGATTTTGGACGGGGAAAAGGTAGGCGTGTACAAGGATCCAAACGGACAGCTCCATCCCGTGGATATCCGCTGCCCCCACTTGGGCTGTGAGCTCAGCTGGAACCCGGATGAAAACGCCTGGGAGTGCCCCTGCCACGGCTCCCGGTTCGACGCCTATGGCAATCTGGTCTCCGGCCCGGCCCAGGAGCCTCTGAATTAAAAAACGCCGGCGTCATTCCGCCGGCGTCTCCTCCCAGGGAAAGGGCTTTCCCTTGAGGACGCTGTCTTTCAGATATCGGAAGGTTTCCTTTTCCCCCCTGTCCCGGAGCATGGTCAGGATGTACTCCAGCTCCCGCTGGGTCTGGGGGTGCATCTCGATCCGGTCCTTACTGCGCAGGAAGTATTCCAAGGCCGAAGCGTCGGTGTAGTTTTTCCCCTGGTAGATCAGGCAGGCGGCCCGCCGGTCCATCACCATCTCCACCAGGTAGCGACGGGGCATGGGCACCGGGGCGTAGCGCTTGGTGGCCAGGTCCAGATCGGTCCAGTATTCAAAGTGGTGGCGGTTGCGGCCCTTGTGGTGCATCCATGCCAGAGAGTAGCCCCGATCCTCCCGCTCGGCGGTGTTGGGGCTGCGGGTGCCCTGGAAATATTTTGCCCCGTTCCAAAATTCCACGGGGCTGTACTTAGACAGGTCATGGGTCAGCCCCTGATAGTATAGGCCCACCCGAAAGCACCCGGCCAGCACCGCGTGGCGGTGCCGGGTGATGGTCCAAAAATGCTGCCAGGCCTTCATGGGCGGCGCCTCCTTTGCGGTACTGCCGCTATTATACCCCCGGCGGAATCAAATTGCAAGCGGACAAAACAGTTTTATGTAAATTAGACGAAACTGTAAAATTTTTGTGAAGTTTTTGTAAATTTACCATTGACGAAGAGGGTCCTCGGTGCTATAATGATACTATCCAAAACTGTTACAGAGAGAAAAACAAGAAGGAGGGATTACCGTGAAGCTGGCGAGGAATTTGGGGGTATTGATCCTGTGCGCCCTGTTGGTGGCGGCTATGTGGCTGGGAACGATCCCGGCAAAGGCGGAACACTATGACGGACAAGAGACGACCCAGCTCCGGACCGCCCTCCCCCAGGAGGACGGATTGGAGAGCCGGTAAACATCCATAGTGAAAGAGGGCCCGACCAGGCCCTCCTTTTTTCGGCCCGGGGACGTCCCGGGCCGGGTTTTATAATTTTGGCAGCAAATTGGTCCGCCGCAGGGCGGGGCGAATGGCAAGGTACAGCAGGTACGCGCAGACCATAGCCAGCAGGGCGTTGACACCGGTGGTGATGGCGCCCATTTTGGCCCAGATGTCCGCCGCCTCCTGGGGAACTCCCAGAACATACATCTTATAAAAATAGCCCACCAGAGGGTCCGCCACGATGTTGAAGCCCATCCCGGCGACGCAGGCCAGGCCCGCCCCCAGGTTCACCCGGGTCTCCTCCTCCCGGCTGATGTGGAACAGCCGGTGGGCCACAAACCCGGCCACCGCGCCGATGCAGAGCTTGAGCAGGAAGGTCTTGGGGGCGGAGGTGAGGTAGCCGGAGGTGAAATCCGCCAGGGTCAGGCCGATGGCCCCGGACATCCCGCCCCAGAAACTCCCCAAAAACAGGGCCGCCAGGACGCAGAACACGTTGCCCAGGTGAAAAGCGGTCTTCTCCGTGCCCACGGGAATGTCGATCCGCAGATAGGCAAAGCCGATGTAGCACAGGGCCGCGAACAACGCCGCCATGGTGACGGTGCCCACGTCCGCCTTTTTCTGCCCCGGCTGGAAGGCGGTCAGTGCGGCGGCCAGGCCCGCCAGGGCCAGGATCAGCCCCAGGGCGAACAGCACGGTCCAGAGATTAACATCCCCAGCCAGCGCCGCGTCCCGGGTGAAGGCCGCCAGCAGCCCGCCGGCAACGGCGGTACCCAGACCGCAGAGGATCCGAATCTTCTTATTCATGGTAACGCCTCCAATCGTTGCTGCCCACATTGTAGCACAAGCTGGCAATAAAAACAGTGCCAATTTAGTCCTATTTTTTATAGCCAGAAAAGACGTGCCGAATATTACCGAGTTTTTGCATAAAATGCTGAACTTTTTCGATGGTACTGTACAAATTAGGCGAAATAATGTATACTGACAGCGCAAAAACAACTCTTTCGGAGGGATTGCTATGCGCATCATCCGCGGAAAAGATTACCAGGAGGTCAGCCAGATCACAGCCCGCCTTCTTGCCGCCCAAGTGCTGCTAAAGCCCGAGAGCGTCCTGGGACTGGCCACCGGCGGCAGTCCGCTGGGGACCTATGCCAACCTGGTGGAGGCCTACCGGCGGGGGGAGCTGGATTTTTCCCGGGTCCGCACGGTGAATTTGGACGAGTACGTCGGACTGGGTCCGGAGCACCCCCAGAGCTATGCGTTCTATATGCGCCGGAAGCTGTTTGATCATGTGAATCTGGACCCCGGCAATACCTTCCTGCCCGACGGGCTGGCCCGGGACGCCGGGGCGGAGTGCGCCCGGTACGACCGGCTGCTGGAAAGCCTGGGCGGCCAGGACCTTCAGCTGTTGGGCCTGGGTGGCAATGGCCACATTGGCTTCAACGAGCCGGGGGAGGCTTTCCTTTTGCCCACCCACCGGGTGGCCCTGGCGGAGGATACCATCAGCGCCAACGCCCGATTCTTTGAAAGCCGGGAGGAGGTGCCCCGCTGGGCCTATACCCTGGGCATTCGGGGCATTATGGCCGCCAGGACAATCGTCATGGTGGCCACAGGGGCCGCCAAGGCCCAGGCGGTACGCGACGTGTTCTTTGGACCGGTGACGCCCCGGGTGCCGGGCTCTATTTTGCAGCTCCACCCGGACGTGACCCTGGTGGGGGACCCGGCGGCCCTCTCCCTGACGCCCGCGGAAAACTGTTAAACGGAACGGCGTCCGCCATTGGCGGACGCCGTCTCAGTCTGTCAAAGAATCCCTGTTTTCAAGAAGCGAAAACAGGGATTCTTCCGCAAATATTTGGAAAAACAAGCAAAATTCGAGAAAAAAAGGAGTTGTTCCAACTCCAATTCGCCAGCTTTTTCAGATTCATGGCAGCATATTTAAGCCTGACCCATCTCGTGACCGCGGCCAAGCCTCTGTGGTGTGTATATCGCATTGCGTGTTTCTCCTTTGCGTCCGCAAATACCCGTTCGATAGTCTGCTTTCGCATCGCGTAGATCGCTTTCCCACGCTCCGTCTTTCGCAGCTGCTCCACAATATCCAGGTACTCCTGCCAGATATGCGCGGTCAGCGCCTTTTGCCCCTTCTCATTGGCGCCGCATTTTGCCCTGCATGGGCAGTTCCTGCATTTTTCAGGGGTGCTTCTATAGGTGCGTTTTCCGTCTCTGTCCGTGGTCGTATGCCGAAGACTTTTCCCCTGTGGACAAATATAGGCGTCGTTTACCGGGTCATAGGTATAGTCCCACGGCTTATATCCCTCTTTGTTTCCCTTATATCTCGTATATGGAAGGATTGGCACCTTCCCGTCGTCTAATGTCTTTTTCGCGATCCACGGCGTTTTATAGCCGGCGTCCATTGTCACAAACTGTACCGCAAACTTACTCGTTACCTGTTCATAGATCCCATCCCACGCCACGCTGTCATGTACATTTCCGGCGGTTACCTCTACGCCCAATACGAACCCTCTTTTGTCACAGGCGGTATGGGCTTCATACGCAAACTGCCGTTCGTGTTCTCCCTTTACGAACATTCCGCAGTCCGGGTCAGTGGTGGATACTGTCTTTTCTACCGTTCCGCCGCCCTTGGGCGGGCCGTCTTCCTCGTCCTCTTCTTCTATGGGCTTCTTTCCCAGCTTTTCCCGTTCCGCGTTTACCTCCTGACGAAGCTGCTCCGAATAGATCTTCGCCGTCTGGGCTACTTGCTGCTTCTGAAATTTCTTCTTGTTGGCGCTGGCCTTGATATGGGTGCCGTCGATGAACACCGCGCTGGTGTCCAGCAGCTTGTTATTGAGCGCCTTGTTGAGAATATGCTCGAATATCTCGCTGGTCAGCTCCTCCGGGAACCGTTTGCAGAACGCGTAGCTTACCGTGGCAAAATGGGGAATGTTATCTAACAGGCCATATCCCAAAAACCAACGGTATGCCACATTCACCTGTATATCTCGGTGGGTCTGCCGCAGAGATGGAATCCCGAACAGGTGCTGTAAAAGCACCATCTTGATAAGCACAACCGGGTCGGTGCCAGGCCTGCCAACGTCGTGGCAGTAATACGGATCCAACCGCTCATACAGCCACTCATAATCCATGACCTTTTCAATCTTCCGCAGAAGATGGTCTTTGGGCACCAACGCCTCTA
>CANRQC010000088.1 GCA_947632695.1 uncultured Oscillospiraceae bacterium
CAGCAACGTGACGGAGCCGCCGTAGGGGGAGTCCCAGATCTTCAGGAAGCTCAGAACGGTGGCCAGGGCCACCATCAAGCCCCCTTCCACCAGCTCCCGGGTGGAAATCCACGGGGCGCGCTTCCCCGCCGGATTCGGGCTGAATTCTTCGTTTGCCATTTCGCAAACCTCCTAAAAAAAGTATCGCATTGCAAGTCCGTCCAGGCGCAATGCGACACTTTTCAAAAGTCCACACAGCATCTTTCCCTCCGACGGTACTGACCGTATCAGGTTCACGGGTAAGGGCGGCGTCAGCCCACTCTCAGCCGGATGCCTCCGGCCCCCCGAAGATGGTTTGTAATGCGATCTGCCTCTATTTTAGCACTTTTTTCCCGGCTGTCAAGCCATTTCCAGAGACAATTCCTTCCCGCCCAGGATATGGAAGTGCAGATGGGGCACGGACTGGCCCGCGTCCGGCCCACAGTTGGACACGATCCGGAAGCCTCCGGTCAGCCCCTCCCGGGCGGCGATCTCCGGAATGACGGCGAAAATATGGCCCACCAGGGCGGCGTGCGCCTCGGTCAGCTCCGCGGCGGAGCCGATATGGGTCTTGGGGATCACCAAAATGTGGGTGGGCGCCTGGGGGTTGATGTCCCGGAAGGCCAGGATCGTATCGTCCTCATAGACCTTGGCGGAGGGGATCTCCCCGGCGGCGATTTTGCAGAACAGACAGTCCATTTTTCTACCTCCTCAAATTCCAATGACGTAAAACACGCCGATGCTGGCCAGATACATGATGATCCCCGCGATGATCACCCCCAGGGAGACCGCCACGAAGGTGATCTTGGCGCCGATATCCAGGAAGCTGGCGGCCATGGCCCCGGTCCAGGCCCCGGTGCCCGGCAGGGGGATGCCCACAAAGAGCATCAGCCCGATGAGCAGGCCGTACCGCCCGGTTTTATGCGCCACCTTCTCCCCCGCCCGGTGGCCCCGGGTCAGGCAGAAGCGGCACACCGGGCCCAGGTACTTTTTCTCCGCTCCCCAGGTCAGAAACCGCCGGGCGAAATAGTAGATAAAGGGCACCGGCACGATATTGCCGATGACGCACACCACCAGCGCGGGAACATAGGGAAGCCCCATCTGCACCGCCATGGGCACGGACAGCCGCAGCTCCGCCACCGGCAGCATGGACACCAGAAAAACAAGAATATATTTTCCAAGCATAGAATCACCTGACGCAAGCAGAGGTTGTACTTTATTGTACCACAGTTTGGATTTTAGCGCAAGACAAAATACGTCCTTTCCCGCATTTTTCCGGGCGGGCGGAAATTGGGAGGGACGGGGGGAGAATTACGGTTGCATTTGCGGAAAAAATCTGTTAAAATGAGTAAAAGCACTTTAGGGGGGATCGCCATTGGACGCTGAGGAGCTGAAAAACCGGCTGGGCCGGAACATCGCCGCCTACCGCAAGCAGGAAAACTGGACCCAGGCCGGGCTGGCGGAGCGGCTGAACTACTCAGATAAGGCGGTCTCCAAGTGGGAGCGGGGGGAGTCCCTGCCGGATGTGATGACCCTGATCCAGCTATCCGGCGTGTTCGGCGTCAAGGTGGACGATCTGCTCTCCGACCCCGACGCCCTGCCGGAGGACACCGGCAAGGTGGAGCAGGCCATGAGCCGGGTGGTGGAGAAGACCCTGAAGCGCAAGGCCGACAAGGGGATCATTCTCATGCTCTCCGCCATTTTGGTCTGGTTCGTGGCCCTGCTGGTCTATGTGGTTTTGTCCAGCCTGGGCTTTGAGCAGTCCGCCGTGGCTTTCGCCTACGCCATCCCGGTCACAGGCATTGTGCTGCTGAGCCTCCGCTCGGCCTGGCGGGACTTCCGGTGGAACCGGGCATTGATCTCCATCATCATGTGGGGCTCGATTTTCAGCATCTATATCACCTTCCGGGTGTTCTTAGACGTCCGGGTGTGGCGGCTGTTCCTGCTGGGGATCCCCGGGCAGCTGGCCATCTTCCTCTGGTTCCGGATGTTCCGGAAAAAGGAGAACGCCGATGGATAAGAAGGCCCTGCGAGCCCTGATCCGGGAGAAAAAGCGGGCCATGACCCCGGCGGAGATGGAGGAAAAAAGCGCCGCCCTGGGCCGCCTGCTGGTCCAAACCGCCGTATATCAGGCGGCAAAAACCGTCTACGGCTATTATCCCCAAAATCAGGAGGTGCGGCTGCTGCCCATTTTGGAGGCGGCCCGGGCCGCCGGGAAACGGGTGGCCCTGCCCAAGATCGTGGACGGGGAGATGCGCTTTCTTTATATCACGGACGGGACGCGGATGGTCCCGGGCTTCGGGGGCATCCCCGAACCGGCGTCTGGGGAGATCGCCGCGGACAAAACCGCCCTCGTGATCCTGCCCGGCCTGGCCTTTGACCGGGCGGGCCGCCGCCTGGGCTACGGCGGCGGCTTCTATGACCGATTCCTGGCGCTGGAGCCCGGGCACCCCACTGTGGCCCTTTGTTACGATTTTCAAATAGTCCCGGAGGTCCCGGCGGAGGCTCATGATCTGCCCGCCGGGCTGGTCCTCTGGGCATAGGAGGGAAGAACATGACCTGGCCTGCGGTAATTCTGGTAGCGGCGCTGACCTTCCTGGTCTGCTTTCTGGCGGACAAGGGCTTTTCCAAGCTCTTCCGAGGGAAAAAGCAGCACGCCTCCGGCCTCTCCGTCCGCTTAGACCGGGCCTACGGCGCCGGCGGGCTGGTGGTCATGGTGCTGGGGGTGGCGGCCCTGCTGACCTGGCAGAGCTGGCTGCTCATCGTGGGCGGGATCATCCTCATGGCCACCGGGGCCGTTCTGCTGGGATACTACCTGACCTTCGGGGTCTACTACGACCAGGACACCTTCTTGCTGACCACTTTTGGAAAGAAGGATACGGTGTATCGCTTCGCGGATATTCGCTCCCAGCGGCTCTACACCGCCGCCGGCGGCACCATCATTGAACTCTATCTCACAGACGGCCGGGTGCTTCAGCTCCAGAGCCGGATGACCGGGGTGTATCCCTTCCTGGACGCCGCCTTCGACGGCTGGCTCCGCCAGACCGGGCGGAAGAAGGAGGACTGCCCCTTCTACGACCCGGACAACAGCTGCTGGTTTCCCAAGGAGGAAGCGTAATGCCACACATTCCCCAGGGCGGCACCGCCCAGCTGGAGCTGCTGCCCTTCGCCCAGGCCCTGGCCCAGGCGGAGGAGCCAAACGGGGACTACGACGTGAAAAAATGGCTCTACGTCCCCAATACATACCAGGAATACCGATATCTTTTGGGCACCCGGGGGAACAAGCCCCTGATCTGCATCGGCATCAACCCCTCCACCGCCCGGCCCGACGCCCTGGACAACACCCTGAAATCCGTGGAGCGGATCGCCCTGGGCAACGGGTACGACAGCTTTCTCATGTTCAACGTCTACGCCCAGCGGGCCACGGACCCGGACGCGATGGAACGCAGCTGCAACGCCGCCCTCCACCGGGAGAATTTGGCGGCCTTCCGCTACGCCCTGGGGCTGGGCAAGGAACCGGCGGTCTGGGCCGCCTGGGGCACCATTGTGGACCGGCGGGCCTATCTGCGGACCTGCCTGGCGGAGCTGCTGGAGGCGGGCCGGGAGGCCGGCGCCCGGTGGTTCCGGGCCGGGCCCCTGAGCCGGCAGGGCCATCCCCACCATCCGCTGTACCTGCGGAAGGACACGGTTCTGGACCCCTTTGATCTGGAGGCCTACCTGGCCATATTGGGAGGAACGTCATGAAGCTGCTGATCGCCTCGGACATTCACGGCTCCGCCTATTGGTGCCGTCGCCTCATAGAGCTGGCGGAGGCGGAGCGGCCGGACTGGCTGATCCTGCTGGGAGACCTTCTTTATCACGGCCCCCGGAACGATCTGCCTGCGGAATACCGGCCCAAGGAGGTCGCCGCCCAGCTCAGCCAGTGGAAGGACCGCATCCTGGCGGTGCGGGGCAACTGCGAGGCGGAAGTGGATCAGCTGGTCCTGCCCTTCCCCTGCATGGCGGACTACGCCCTGTTCTGGACGGGGAACCAGTATCTGTATCTGACCCACGGCCATCTGTGGAACCCGGAGCGTCTGCCGCCCCTTGCCCCCGGAACGGTCTTCCTCTCCGGGCACACCCATCGAAAGCAGGATATCACCGTGGAGAACATTCGCTGTCTGAATCCCGGCAGCGTTTCCATTCCCAAGGACGGGACGCACAGCTGCCTGATCCTCCGGGATGGGGTCTTTTCCTTTCACGTTTTTGATAAGGAGCGCACTGTATGAAACGATTGACCGCGCTGCTGGCGGCAGTAGCCCTGCTGGTCGGCTGCGCATGGGAGCCGCCTCCTGAGACGGAGGCCACGACCTTAGCTACGTCCGAGCCCACCCAGGCCAGCGTGCCCGTCACCACCCTCTATCGCCCGGACAGCCATACGGAATCCCAGACCGCCGGGGCGGTGCGGGAGTATGCCCTGGAACGCCAGGACTGCCTGGGCGTCGCCGCCATGGGAGAGGATCTGATCGTCTTCTATCCCTCCGGCAGCGGCACCACCTTGTCCCTGCTCACGGGGGAAGAGGGAGCGGTGGGGCTGTCCGTCCTGCTGGACTGCCCCCTGGACCCAAATTCCCAGTCGGTGCAGGTGAACAGTCGGGGCATCGGGTACTACGACAGCGTTTCCCACAGCGTCGTGCTTCTGGACGAGCAGTTCCGGGAGATTTTCCGGGAGGAGCTGCCGGAGACGGTGACGGCCCCGCCGATCATCGGCGCCGGGCTGGACGTTGCTTTCTACTGCGACGGGGCGGAGATCCGGGCGCTGAACATGAACACGGGGATCGCCCGACTTGTCAGCGTCCAGTCCACCGAGGATCTGACGCTGGTGGAGAGTCTGTTTGACGACACCGTTCTGGTGTGCCAGGTGCGGGAAACCGATACCGAATGTTATACCGACTTCCTTTCGGTGGAGACCGGGGAATCCCTGGGCACCGACGAGACCCTGCTCCGGCTGGCCGGATGGGAGGACTGGTATCTCTATCAGCGGATGGAGGGCAAACGCCAGGAGACCTTCTTCGGTCGCAAGGACGAGGCGCCTCTGTGCCTGAATTTGGACAGCAAAGAGGAGCAGATCTACCCCGCCCCGGGCCGAGACGCCCTGGTGGGGGTCTCCCCTCAGGGCAGCGTCAGCATGCTCTGGCTCTACGACCTGACCACCGGGCGGCGAACCGCCGGGGCCAGTGTGGAAGGGCTCACCGAGATCCAGGGCTTCGTCTCCGGTACGGAGGGGCTGTGGTTCCTGGCTAGGAATCAGCAGGGGCTGAAAAATCTCTACCTCTGGAATCCCCAGCTGAGCCTGATTGAGAGTCAGACCGTCTACACCGGCCCCCGGTACACCGCCCTGGCTCCCGATACCGCCGGGCTGAACGCCTGCCGGCAGCGGGCGGAGGAGCTCAGCCAGGCCTACGGGGTGGATATCCGGCTGGGCGTGGAGGGCCTGGAGCCCTCCGCCGGCCAGGTAACGCCTGAATTTCAAGTCCCGCTGTTTCAGGAGAGTTTGAACGCCCTGGAAGAGGTCCTCGCCCGGTTTCCCGAGGGGTTCTTCTCCACCGTCAGCCGAGATACGGAATCCGGGGTGCTGCACATCTGCCTGGTGCGCTCCGTCTCCGGGCTCTGTCCGGGGCTCCAATACTGGGCCCAGGGGGACGCCTGCATCGCCCTGGCGGTGGGCGGCGGAGAGGCGGAGGGATTCTGCCACTGCCTGAGCCACGCGCTGGACACCTTCATCGTCTCCAACAGTCTGGCCTACGATCAATGGGAGTCATTGAACCCTGAAGGCGCCCAATACTTCTATTCCTATGAGAAAGAGCCGGAGGAGGAAACCGCCGGCTGGACCGAGGGGCCGGAGCGGGCCTTCCTCAATCCCTTTGCCATGAGCTATCCCAAGGAGGACCGGGCGGAGATCTTCACCGCCGCTCTGCTGGGGATGGGTGAGGACTTGAGCAGCCCCGTCCTTCAGGAAAAGCTGTCCCGGATCTGCCAGGGCCTGCGGGAGGCCTGCGGCTACCCGGAAAATCAGGCGCTTCCCTGGGAGCAGTTTCTGCTTCCGGCCCAAACGTAAAATTTCCCCCGGCGGTGTGGTATAACCTTCCGCCGGGGGGTTACAATATTCCCGGCAGGAAATTTTGCCGGAATTGGAAAAAAGTCCTTGACTTTTTTCCCGCTTTGGATATAATAATATCCGTGTCCAAAATAGAGGGTTTGTGTAACGGTAGCACACCGGACTCTGACTCCGTTTGCGGGGGTTCGAATCCCTCACCCTCTGCCAAAAATCGGCAATCCTCGTTAGAGGGTTGCCGATTTTTACTTCTTCACTATTCACTTTTCACTTCATACGAAAGGCCGATTTTTGGGGCCTCCCGGCCTTTTCTCCCCGGAAAATATTCTTGCCATCCCGGCGGCGGTGTGCTATAATGGGGAAAAAGCAGGACAAAAAGGATATTTTGTCGAATCCTATTGGAGGTTCCCATGCCCACTTTTACCGAAAATAATACCGCGACGCCGGTCAGGCGGAAAAGAAAGATCGAGCTGATCCTGGCGGTGGCGGCCATCGTCCTGGCCCTGGGGGTGACGGCCCTGGTGCTGTTTTCCGCCATGGACGTGGATGCACCGCCCCAGGCGCCCACCAGCGAGCCTACCGTCACCGAAGAAACCCAGACCACCACCCAGGCGCCCACCGAGCCCACCCTGCCCCCGCCGGAGAGCAACCCCTACGGTCCCCTGGACTTCGTGTACCGGGACGGTTTCCTGACCTGCACCGCCGGGGAAAGCGTGCTGGGCATTGACATTTCCGAATTTCAGACCGTCACCGACTGGAACGCCGTGAAGGAAGCCGGGGTGGAGTTCGTCATTATTCGGGTGGGCTACCGCACCTATTCCAGCGGGGAGCTGTACCTGGACGATCTGGCCCAGCAGCATTACCAGGAGGCCCGGGCGGCCGGGCTCAAGGTGGGCGCTTACTTCTTCTCCCAGGCCATCACCACCCAGGAGGCCACCGACGAGGCCGTGATGCTTCTGGACGCCATCCGGGACTGGGAGGTGGAGATGCCCGTGGTCTTCGACTGGGAGTACATGGGGGACTCCTCCCGGGCAAGCCACCTGACCCGGGAAGAGTTGACGGCCTGCACCCGCATTTTCTGCGAGCTGGTGGAGGCCAAGGGGTATCAACCCGTGTTCTACTTCAACCAGAATCAGGCCCGGGATCTGCTGAACCTGTCGGAGCTGAAGGATTTCGGATTCTGGCTGGCCATGTACACCGAGCGGATGACCTATCCCTACCGGCTCCAGCTGTGGCAGTACTCCTGCACCGGGCAGGTGCCCGGCATCGAAGGGGACGTGGACTTAGACCTGTACTTCCCGCCGGAGAGCGGCGGCGATCACGCCTGATGGCCCCCGTCCTGGTGAAAATTACATAATTTGGGGTCAGGCGCGTCGCCTGACCCCATTTTTTGATTGCGCAGTCCGTCAAAACTTTATTTAGAACAGCAGCTTGCAGACCAGGGCGGTGTAGGCCGCCGGGTCCTCCAGGGGCAGCTCCGCCATGAGCTGGGCCTGGCAGCACAGAAGCTGGGCGTAGTCCTTGGCCTTCACCGGGTCCTCGGTCATGGCGCCGCGCATGGCCTCCACCGCCGGATGGGTGGGATTCAGCTCCAGGATCCTGCCCACAGGATAGGCAAACTCCGGGTTCACCCGGCGCATATACTTCTCCATCTCGAAGCTCATCCCCGCGTCGGGGACCATGGCCGCCGGATGGCTGCCCAGGTCGTCGGACAGGCGGACCTCCTTCACCTGCTCGCCCAGGCTCTCCTTCACGAAGGTCAAAAAGCCCTTCCACTCCTGGGCCTTGGCCTCGGCCTCCTTCTTCTCCTCCTCGGTCTTGAGACCCAGGTCCTCGGTGGAGACGTTGCAGAAGCTCTTCTCCTGGTAGGTCATCAGGGTCTGGGGCACGAACTCGTCCACATCCTCGGTAAAGAGCAGGGTGTCGTAGCCCTTGGCGGCCAGGGTCTCCACCTGGGGCAGCTTGGATAAGCGGTCCTTATTCTCGCCGGGGGCATAGTAGATCTTCTCCTGGCCCTCGGGCATGGCAGCCACATATTCCTTCAAGGTCACCAGCTTGCCCTGCTTCTGGCTGTAGAACAGCAGCAGGTCCTGGCAGGCGTCCTTGTGGGCGCCGTAGTCGGAAACCGTGCCGTATTTCAGCTGGCGGCCGAA
>CANRQC010000089.1 GCA_947632695.1 uncultured Oscillospiraceae bacterium
ATCTCCACGCCGTACAGGAACATTGCCAAGCCGCCCAGCAGCTTGATGATCGCAAAAATATCCATACTCTCTCCCATTTTCAAAGGCCCCGACGCTGGGGAGTTATTCCGCACACGCTTTTATTATAAGAAATTTTGCGAAAAAGTACATAGACAAAACCACAATTTTTTACCTTTTTTTGCGTTACTGCCCGGTGGAGCCGAAGCCGCCGGCTCCCCGCCGGGTATCGGACAGCTCCTGAGTCTCCTCAAAGGCGGCTTGCGCCACCGGTACCAGGAGCATCTGGGCGATCCGTTCGCCGGGGCTCAGGGTCTGGCACTGGCCGCTCTCGTTGCGCAGGACCACGGTACACTCCCCCCGGTAGTCGCTATCGATCACCCCCACCTTATTGGCGGGGGCCAGGCCCCGGCGGCAGGCCAGGCCGCTGCGGGCACAGACCAGGCCCACATAGCCCTCCGGGATCTCCACGGCCAGCCCGGTGGGCACCCAGGCCGTCTCCCCAGGCGCGACGGTGATGGATTCTTCCAGACAGGCGTACAAATCCGCCCCCGCCGCCCCAGGCGAGCCGTAGGTGGGCAGGCAGGCGTTGGGCCGGAGCTTTTTTACCGGAACGATCATGTCCGCATCCCCCTTCCGCTGCCCTGCCAGTCCTCCCAAAGCACGATTTTGTTCTCCCGCAGGGAGGCGGGCACGTCGATGAGCCGCTGATTGGAGGAGCCCCGGAACCGGAGCATCAGATCCTTCTTTTCCTCAACAAAGGGACCGTCCACCAGCACGTCCAGGTAGCTCAGCAGCTCCCGGGTCACGTCCCAGGGCCCCAGCCGCTTTTCCAGAATGTCCCGGTCGTAGAGGTAGCCCGTGAAGGCCCAGACGCTTTTCTCCGGATATTTTGCCCGGTACTGCCGCAGAAGATCCACCAAGGGCCCCTGGTTTTGGGGCTCGAAAGGCTCCCCGCCCAGCAGCGTCAGGCCCCGGATATAGGCCGGGGCGGACAGGGAGAGGATGTAATCGATGGTCTCCTGGGTAAAGGGCTGACCGTAGTCAAAATCCCAGGCGATCTCATTAAAGCAGCCCTTGCAATGGTGGGTGCAGCCGGATACAAACAGGCTGATCCGCACCCCGGGGCCGTTGGCAATGTCGCAGTTTTTGATCTCCGCGTAATTCATACGGTTTTTCTCTCCTTTTTCGCGCCCAGCTTTTCAAACTGGGAAAAGGTCATGGGCCAGGCGATCCCCGCCGCCAGCACCACCGCGAAATAGCGAATGGCGGTGGCAACTTGACTGCCCGGCAGGATCAGGGCCAGCAGCGGCTTGAGCCCCTCTTTTACCAGCAGGACCAGGACCAGGCCCCCGGCAATTTTCAGGAGCTGGGCCCACCAAACCGCCTTCACCGGGAAGTGGAGACGTTTTTCGTCCACCCAGTACACCAGATTCAGCCCCAGCACCGCCCCGAAGAGGGTGTAGGCGTTCTTGACGCCGGAGGCCAGGTTCTCCGGGTCCACATCCGCCGGGAAGGGGAACAGCTCCACATAGGCAAGATACGCGGCGGCGCAGGCCGTCATGCCCAGGATCAGCCAGGGGATGGCCTTCCCTTCCCCGCCCAGCGTCACCGGACGGAGCAGGAAAATCAGGGCCAGGGCCATCAGCGCCGCCACGCCCACGTCATAGGGCGTGTGGACGCCCACATACATTCGGGAGAACGGGACCAAGACCGCCACGGCGATACAGAGCCACCGAAGCCACTTTTTTTCGGTGGTATAGGCGATGGCGCCAAAGACGCCCACAGAGCTTTGGGTATGGCCGCTGGGGAAGCTGTACCCCGAGGCGCCTGCCCGGGCCCGCTCCAGGATCGTAAAATCCTCATCCAGCACCCAGGGCCGGGGCACCCGGAACATCAGCTTCAGAAACTGGTTGGCCAGGGTCCCCAGAAATCCCACGGAGAGGATATAGTAGCCCTTCCGCTTGTCCACGCACCAGAATACCACCAGAGCGATGACCAGGAAGGCCGTCTCGTCCCCCAGCTCGGTAATGGCCAGCATCAGCTCGTTGAGACCGGGCAAGCGTATTTTTTCCAGCAGGTACAGCAGCGCCATTCTTCGTCCCTCCCGTATCCAGGCAGACTTGTCCGCAGACACCTTTAGTTTATCAGAAAAATCGGGAAATGTCCAGCCTTTTGTAACCCTCCGGGGCCGGAACCGGAGAATTTACACAAATGTCATTTCTGTTCCCCTTTCCTTTCTTGCCTTTTTCCTCCATTGGGGGTATAATAGAGGATAAAGATCAAAGCAAAGGAGGCAGCGTTATGCCCTACTATTACTATCCCTATTTTGACTGGACGTACCTGGTGATCGTGCTGCCCTGCATTGCCCTGTCCCTGTTTGCCAGCTGGCGGGTCAACAGCACCTTCAAAAAATACTCCCAGCAGATGTCCGCCCGGCACATCACCGGGGCGGAGGCCGCCATGCGGGTCCTGCGGGCCAACGGCGTCCAGGGCGTGCGGATCGAGCGGATCGCCGGGAACCTGACGGACCACTTTGATCCCAAAACCAACGTGATCCGCCTTTCGGAGGGGGTCTACGACAGCACCTCCACCGCCGCCATTGGGGTGGCCAGCCACGAGGCCGGCCACGCGGTGCAGTATGCCGTGAACTACGCCCCCATCAAGCTCCGGGCCGCCATCATCCCCATCACCAATATCGGCTCCCGGTTGGCCATGCCCCTGATCCTCATCGGGCTGCTGCTGGGGTTCCTGGGAAATGTGTCCTACCTGTTCGTGGACGTGGGCATCGCCTGCTTTGCCCTGTCGCTGGTGTTCCAGCTGGTAACCCTGCCTGTGGAGTTCAACGCCAGCCGCCGGGCCATTTCCACCATCGACCAGGCGGGCCTGCTCACCGAGGAGGAGCAGCAGGGCGCGAAGAAGACCCTCCGGGCCGCCGCCATGACCTATGTGGCCGCTACCGCCGTTTCCCTCGCCCAGCTGCTGCGGCTGGTCCTCCTCTTCGGCGGGAGAAGAAGAAATGATTAAATATCGGAAAAAACCGCGAAAAAGCCCTTGACAATTCAAGGGCTTTTTGCTATACTTAGGAGGTTGCCAGAGACAGCAGGTGGCTACAGCCGTAAATCCTGCCGAGGCGCGTTGAAAATGGTTTTTCTTCGTGTCTTTCTGTCTTTTGGCGGGAAGACATTTTTTATGGAGGTGAAAATGCAATGCCCAACGCAAAGGTTCTGGAGAGCAAGAAGGCCGTTGTCGAGACCCTGACCGGGAAGATGAAGGAATCGACCTCCGTGGTGTTCGTGGACTACAAGGGAATCACCGTGGCCCAGGATACCGCTCTGCGGCAGCAGTTCCGGGAGGCCGGGGTGGAATACGCCATCGTGAAGAATACCCTGACTCGGTTCGCCGCCCGCAACGCCGGTTATGACTTTGACGAGGTCCTCAACGGTACCACCGCTATGGCCTGCACCACCGGCGACCCCATTGCCCCGGCCCGCATCGTGTGCGAGTTTGCCCGGAAGAACAAGAACGTCCTGACCATCAAAGGCGGCGTGGTAGAGGGCTCCGTCCTCACCGCGGATCAGCTCAACGGCTTCGGCGAGCTGCCCAGCAAGAACGCTCTGGTGGCCCAGGTGCTCGGCACCTTCCTGGCGCCCATTTCCAGCCTGGCCTTTGTCCTGGATCAGATCCGGGAGCAGAAGGAAGGCCCCAAGACCGAGGAACCCGCTCCCGAGGCGTAACGGTCAACCCCAACCCACTTTTCAAAATAATCTAATTTTAGGAGGAACAATACCATGGCTAGTGAAAAGATCACTGCTCTCGTAGAAGAAGTCAAGGGCCTGACCGTTCTGGAGCTGTCCGAGCTGGTCCATACCCTGGAGGAAGTTTTCGGCGTTTCCGCCGCCGCCGCCGCTGTTGCCGGTCCCGCTGTTGCCGCCGCTCCCGTGGAAGAGGAGAAGACGGAGTTTGACGTCATCCTGAAGTCCCCCGGCGCCTCTAAGCTGGGCGTTATCAAGGTCGTCCGTGCCGTTACCGGCCTGGGCCTGAAGGACGCCAAGGAGCTGGTGGACAACTGCCCCAAGACCCTGAAGGAAGGCATTTCCAAGGAAGACGCCGAGAAGCTGGTCAACGATCTGAAGGAAGCCGGCGCCGAGGCCGAGATGAAGTAATTTTTCCATTCTTTGGTGGCCCCGCCTTTCGCGGGGCCACCGTGCGTTCTAAGGAGGTAGCCCCTTGGATTTCCTGTCAGATTTTATCGATCTGGAGGGCCTGAACATCGAGCTGTTCCTGGAGGCGTCCCTGATCGCCGTGCTGGGCAGCTTCCTGCTGGGCCTGGTCGGCCGGGTGATCTTCGGCAAACGCTCCGGATTGAACCACGCCGTGTCCGCCGCCGTGGGTATTTTGTTCATCTACGCCGCCAGTGTGGCGCTGTACTCCGCCGGGGCGGAATTTCGGGCCATTCTCTCCCCCCTGCCCTTTGTGGAATTTCAGGGGGACAATCTGGTGATCTTCTCCTTCGCGGGCGCGGACTTTCCCGCCATCTGCTCCAATATTCTGAGCATGATCATTCTGGCGTTCCTCATCAACCTGGTGGATACCTGGCTCCCCGACGGCAAGGGCCTGTTCAGCTGGCTCTTCTTCCGGTGCCTCACCGTGGCGGTGGGGATGCTGCTCCACCTGGCGGCCATCGCCATCCTCTACTACTTCGTCCCGGAAGGGATCTGGACCTACGCCCCTGCGGTGCTGCTGGGGATCCTGGTGGTGACCCTGGCGGTAGGCGCGCTGAAGCTGCTGGTGGGGGTCGCCATTGCCAGCGTCAACCCCGTCATTGGGGCGCTGTACACCTTCTTCTTCGCCACCCTGGTGGGCAAGGAGCTGTCCAAGGCCATTTTGACCACGGGTATTCTCTGCGCCCTGGTGTACGCCCTCAATTCCATCGGCGTCACCGTGATCTCCATCGCCAGCGCCGCGCTGATCGCCTACCTCCCCCTGCTCATCATTCTGGCCATCGTCTGGTATCTGGTCCATCAGGTGCTGTAAGCGGGAACGTGCCAGGCCGTGTTTCGTATGGCTTGTGGCGGATCGCATTTTAATAGATAAGGCAAAATCCAGCCGGTACGCGCGTACCGGCTGGAAAATTATTCTTAGTTCGCGGGGCCTTTTCCAGCTAGATCCCCAGCTGGGCGATGGCGTAGCTGATCCAGTCCGCCCACATCCGGTAATATTTGCCGGTGGGGTGGCAGCCGTCGCCGGAGATGGCGGTATACAGATACCCATCCGGGTCGGCAAACAGGGTATTGGGATCGATGTAGTAAACGCCGCTTTCCGTATTGGATTTGATCACTTCGTTAAACTTTCTGATATTCTCCGGGTAGAAATAGCTTCGGTCCCCGGCATAGTTCCGGGTCACCCCCAGGATGCCCTGGAGTATAATGGTCGCGCCGGGCTGCAACACCTTTACTTTTTGCAGCAGCTCCCCATAGGCGCTGCGGAAGCTGGACAGCGGATAGCCGCACTCGTTGATACCCAGACTGATGATGATTTTCCCGTAACGGCGATTGGAGAGCAGGGTCTCCAGGCTCTGGGCCTCAAAGCCCTGATCGGCGCATTGGATCCCCGCCAAAACCTGGAACACCGACATCCCCCCGTTGCAGAAATACTCCGCACCGCCGGTGCGGGCATAGTCCCGGAAGCCCACAACCCGAGAGTCGCCGATAAACAGCACATCGTCAAACCAGGCGTCCCCCTTGCCATTGGCGGCAAAGTCGATCTGCGGTTCGATAAACCGCCAGCTCTCCCCAGTGACGGGAGGCTGGGTAGGCGCGGAGGAGGGCAAAGTGGTGGGCGCGGTGGTTGCCTCGGTAGTTGGTTCCGTGGTGGGCGCGGTAGTGGGTTCCGTGGTGGGTTCTGTGGTGGGTTCGGTGGTCGGTTCCGTAGTAGGCGCCGCGGTGGTTTCCGTGGCAGCCTGGGTAGTGGCCTGGGTGGTGGGCGCGGTGGTGATCTCGGTGGTAGGCGCGGTGGTTGGGTCCGTGGCGTTCATGGCAAGCCGGACGGAATACCGCAGCCCCTCATCCGCCAGTATCCGGAAGGGCAGCGCCACCGCCAGGTCCTCCTGGCCCAGTCCCAGAGGCAGCAGCACGATAAATTTGAGATAGATCCCGATCCCGGTCACAAGAATCAGGGTGATGACAATGGCGCACAGCAGCGCCAGATACCGATTCTTCATTCTCTCGCCTCAAAACTGAAAATACTGGAAGGGATCCTGGGCCGAGGTGGCCAGAAAATACACCCCCACCCAAAATAGGACGAACAGCGCCACATCCCCCACCCAGCTCCGGCGGAGGAGCTGCCATGCCTTCCGGGGCAGCGGCGTTGCCAGCAGGCACCCGGCAAGCAGCAGCCAGCCGTACTGGATCAGCAGCGGCAGCGCGTCCCCGGGATTCAGGACGGTTCCCAGGCCGAACAGCTTTCCCAGGAAGACGGTCATCTCTCCCAGGTCTCCAATGGCGAAGGGAACCCAGCTGAGCAGGATCGCCCCAACGGTATAGATATGACAAAGCACCCGGCTTTTCTCCAGGAATTTCCCCAGCCAGAGCCGCTCATTCATGATCAGCAGGCACAAAAAAGCTGCCCAGATCAGATAGTTTCCCCCTACCCCGTGCCAAAAGCCGGTGGCGGCCCAGACGATCGCCAGGTTCAGCAGGGTTCGGGCGGTTCCCTTCCGGTTGCCGCCCAGAGGAATGTACAGATACTCCCGGAACCACTGGTTCAGGGTGATGTGCCACCGCCGGTAAAATTCCGACACGGATTTGGCCCGGTAGGGCTCCCGGAAATTCCGAGGCAGGTGGAAGCCCAGCATCCGGCCCAAGCCCATGGCCATCAGACTGTAGCCCCAAAAATCCAGGTACAGCCGCAGGGCAAAGGCCAGCAGGGCCAGCCAGGCAAAGCCGGGGGAAATGCTGTCAAAACCCACGGTCCGGGCCTGGGCCCACAGGCTCCCCAGCCGGTCCCCCAAGATCACCTTCATCGACAGGCCCAGGATCAGCTCCCCCAGTCCCCGGTGGATCTCCTCCAGGCTCCGGCGGGGCCGGTCCATCTGATACTGGAGGCTGGCTGGATTGGCGATGGGGCCGGAGAGGAGCTTGGGAAACATCACCACGCCGGCAGCGTAGCTTCCCAGGTTGGTTTCCGCCCGGAGGCGGCCCCGGTACACGTCGATGAGATAGGCGCTCACCCCAAACAGATAGAAGCTCATGCCCGGCGGCAGCCAGGTGCCCCCCTGGAAGACCTTGCAGAAGGCCAGAACGGCAAACAAAACGCCCAGCGTCAGGCCCAAGAGCCAGCCTCTTTTAGGCTTTTCCAGCAGCCGGCCCAAAAACCAGGTTGCCAGGGTGATCAGGAGCAGCACCCCCAGCCATACCAGGCCCAGCCAGGGGGCCGATTGGTCCGCGGAGAAGAAATAAAACAGCAAACTTCCCAGAATCAGCAGATATTTGCGCCAAACGACGGGAAAAATATAGTAAATTGCCAAGAAAAGCGGCAAAAAAAGACATAAAAATTCAATACTGTTGAACTGCATTCCCTCTCAGCCTATCTCTATCTCCCCACGGGGCCATGGTCTGGCAGCCCGATAATTTACATAACAACTTAACAGTAATTATTATACGGGCCAATTTCTCCCATTGCAAGGGAAAAAATCAACCAAATTTTTACACCGATTTCCGTCATATTTTTCTATGCGCAAAATCAATTCTGTTTTTATATTTTTCGACTCTTCCAGGCAGGAAGAAATGCCCTTCCCCCCTGGAGGGGATGGGAGCGGTTTTCGATGCGGCACGAACGGAGCAACAGGCGGTAGACTTCTTCTCAATGGAATGCTATAATTGAATTGAATCAATCATTCATCAATTTATGGAGGATAAACGATGATAAAACAAGCAAAACCGGACGACGCCGCGACATTGGCGGGATTCGCGGTAAAGCTGTGGAAAGGTCATTCGATTACAGAAATGGCGAATATGTTTGAAACGCT
>CANRQC010000090.1 GCA_947632695.1 uncultured Oscillospiraceae bacterium
AGCCGCTCCCAGCGGATCAGGTCCTTGGACTTGACATGGCCCCAGTGCATGGGGCCCCACTCGTTGGAATAGGGGTGGTACTGATAAAAGAGGTGGTATTCCCCTTTGTAGAAGGAGAATCCGTTGGGGTCGTTCATCCAGCCGATGGTGGGGGTGACGTGGAAGGCCGGACGCTGGTCGTCGGGGATAAAGGGGCCGTAGTGGGCCTCAAATTCCCGGGCTTTTTGGAGTTCTTTACTGATCATCGTTCGGGTCCTCCGATTCGGTGATGACCTGGATCCGGTCTTCCGGCCGCAGATGGGCCTGGAAGACCTTCTCCAGGGGGAAGGTGCAGAGCAGCATCCCAGCTCCCGGCAGAGCCAGCAGCAGGAAGGGCACCATCAGGATCACGGCCAGCCCGCCCAGGGCGATCAGCAGCACCGTCAGCGCCCGCAGGGGGTGCAGGAGGATCAGCAGATAGCCGAATTTCAGGGTCTCCCGGACGCTGCCGGTGAACCGGGCGGTATAGGCGGCCATGTAGATGGTCCAGGTCAGAGCGGCGCACCAGATGAACAGCGCCACATAGTACAGCCAGCCCAGGGGCTCTCCGGACAGATTGATGCCCCGGAATACGAATACATCCACCGTCAGCAGGGCCATGAGTCCCAGGGAGATCAGCCCCACCAGGGCGGCCCGCTTAAATTCCTCCCGGAAGGTGCCCCAGAAGCGCTGCCACAGCCGGCCCTCGTCCATGCGGATGGTGTGGTAGGCGGCGGCGTAGAGGGCCGCCGTGGCCGGGCCCATGGTGAAGATGGGCAGAGAAAACACCACCCACAGCACGCTCAGGCAGATGCAGTCGCCGACCCTGGTCAGCGCGCTCATCAGTGGACTGTCAACTGAAAAAATCTGGTGCATGGAAGCACGCCCCTTTTCTTAACCGTCAGGGTCTTGTGTACTCCCGGAGGGAGGTGAACAGGACCGTGTTGTTTTCCGCGAAGATTTGAATGGTCTTGCCGCTGGCGCCGTAGAGCCGGACCGTCAGGGCCGCCAGGCCGTCGATGTAGAAGATGCCCACCGAGCCCTCCTGGACATAGGTGAAGGAATAGGTCTGGCCCGGGGTCAGGGTGACGGCGGTCTCGGTGATCATGGTGCCGCCCTCGTTGAACTGGAGGGACAGCGTTCCGTCGGCGGGGGAGAGGACGATGAATTTGTTCTTGTCCTGCCGGCCGTTGTAGTCAAAGCTCAGTCCGAAGGTGCCCTCCCCGGTGAAGGTGAACTCGCCCTTCAGGAGGAAGCTCTCATAGCAGGTGAAGGCGTCGGCGTAGTTATAGGCGGAGCCGGCGTCCACGAAGACGTGGGTGCCGCCCTCGCAGGGCAGGGTCCGGCGGAGGGAGAAGCTGTCCACTACGGCCTGCACCGGGGCCAGGGCCAGGGTGCCGTCCTCATTTTGCACCAGCTCCTGCACCGCCAGGTTTCCGGCCCAGCCGGACACATCCTGGGTGGAGGAGACGGATTCGCTCCGGCGGGCCCAGCCCACCATGTACTTGTGGTCCCCGTCCTCCACGTGCTTGGCGGCGTAGAACAGCTTGCCGTCCAGCCGGACGGGGTCGCCGTAGGGGCCGTAGGGGGCGCTGGCGGTGGCGTACCACAGCGTGTCGTCCTGGGCGGAATAGGTGATGTAATAGGTGTCGCCGATCTGGAAGGTGTCGCTGCACTCCAGGTTCCAGAAATCGCCGTTTTTCGCCTCGTCGTTGGTGAAGATCACCCCGTCATAGTGGGCCTCTTCCAGGTCCGGGGAAAGGGTGTACTTCAGGATCCGGGCGGTGCCCTGCTGGGAGGCGGTGATGGTCAGGATGATGTTGCCGCTGGCCGGGTCCACATAGCCCTGGGGATCCCGGAAGTCGTTCTTCTGGCCCAGGTCCGCCGGCGGCGTGATCTCCCAGCCCTCCAGCTTTTCAAAGGCGGTGGGGGTGTCGCCCACGGCGACCATGACCTTCTCGGCGTACTCCAGCACGTCGCCGTTGCCGTGGCCGGTGTAGAAGAAGTAGTATTTACTCCCCACCTTCACCACGGAGCCGGTGCCGATCCAGCTGTCCTGGCCGCCGTTGTGGTTGGCCTCCAGAACGGGATCGTCGTACTCGGTGTAGGTCACAAAATCGGTGGTGGTGGCCAGGTACACGGAGTGATTGTAGGAGTCCCCGGCCTCCTTCAGGTAGTAGATGTAATAGGTGCCGTCCTCATAGTAGGGCATGGGGTCGCCCACATAGGGCTGGCTGGTGCCGTCCACGGCGGGCAGGAAGAAGGCGCTGTACTCGTAGGCCTCCTCCTGGCTGCCGGGGCTGCGGAGGGAAGAGAAGTCCTTGTCGTTGCCGGAGTCGGTGGGGGCGTCCCCGGTGTCCCGGTCCCAGCCGGCGTAGAGGGTCATGTCCCCCTCCACCTGGTCCTGGGCCACGTCGAAGGGCTTGGTCAGGCCCGCGTCCTGGAACCAGCCTAGGAACACATAGCCTTCCTTGGTAGGCTCGGCAGGAGCTTCCAGGGTCTTGCCGGAGCGGACGACCTGCTCCTGGATAGACGTTCCGGCGGAGGCCTGGTCGAAGCGGACCGTATATTCGGTGGTGGAGCAGGCGGTCAAGGTCAGTGCCAGGGCCAGCAGCAGCGCCAACAGCCATTTTTTCATGGTCAGTCAATCCTTTCTGCGGTATTTAGTCGAACAGAGGGGATGGAATGTGCATCCCCTCTGCCCGTTTGGGTTGGTTTACATGACGCTTCTCTGATAAATGGTGATTCCGGTGATCTCGATGGTGACCTCGCCCATGCCGGCCAGGTCGGCGGAGCCGAACTGGAAGAGCATCTCGAAGGGCATCTCCAGAATCAGGGTGTCGGTGGTCTCAAAGGTGAAGGTCTGCTCCTCGGTGGTGAAGTCGATGGACTCGGACACCCGCGGATCCCAGCTGCCGGCGGGGTTCAGGAAGAAGCCGCAGGAAACCGGCTGGCTGGCCTTGGCGGTGATCTCCACGGTGAAGTAGCTGTCGGCAGGCAGGTTCAGGTTCATGTAGAGCTTGTTGTGCCAGTCGACGGTGCCGCCCTGGTCGATGCGGTAGAACAGGCTGCCGTCCTGGGTCCAGATGGTGCCCACGCCCAGCTCGTTGTCCTCGTCGGTGCCGTTGTAGGTGCCCCAGCTGTAGTCGTCAGCGGTGCGGGGGACGGAGAAGGAGTCAATGGTCTTGACGGTCTCCAGGTCGCCTTCCAGCTTGCCGAACTCCAGGTTGGTGACGGTAATGGTGTTGCTCATGCCCGCCGCGGCGCTGGGATCGGGGCAGCCGATCTGCATCCGGATCACGGGAACGTCGATGGACTTCTCAGCGGTGAAGGTGTTGTAGATGGTGGTCTCTTCCCCAGCCTTCAGGCTCAGGGCGTTGAAGTTGGCCCGGAGGGAGGCGTCGGCGTTCTCCACCAGCAGCTCGCCGGCCTGGTCGTTAGCGGCCACAACGGTGAACTTGTAGTAGTACTTGCTGCCCTCTTCGATGGCGTTGCCGCCCAGGCCCAGGTCGGCCTTGACGCTCCAGACGCCGCCGCCGTCGGTATTGAAGGTGTCGATCTGGAACACGGCCTGGCCGTCGCCGTCCTTGCCGGAACCGGTGGCGCCGTCGCCGGCGGAGAGGACCGCGCCGTCAATGCTGGCAGCGGAGAAATCGTTGGTGTAGACCGGAGTTTCGGTCTGGGAACCGGTGATCTCGTAGATCTCGATCTTGTCGATGGTCACGGTGAAGTCGGTGGGGGTGGTGTCGTCGGGGTTATCAGGGTTGGGGGTGATTTTGCCCAGGTTCAGGATCAGCTCGGCGCTGCCCTCGGCGGGAGCGGTGAACCGCATCTCCAGAGGCGCCACAGCCTCGCCGATCTTCATGTTGTAGGCGCCGCCGAAGGTGGCCCAGTCTTCCACGCTCTCGTCCCGCGCCAGGATGTGGCAGTAGGTCTCCTTGGTGGACTTGGCCCAGACCTTCACTACATAGTCGGCGGCCTTCAGGGCCACGCCGGCCTTCTTCAGCTGGATATCGCCGTCCCCGGCGCCGGGGTCGGAGATCTCAAAGACGTAGGCGCCGTCCTTCAGCTCGCCGGTGGCGCTGACGCCCTCGGCGACGTTGGCTTCCCAACCGTGGCCGTCGGGCTGGGCGGTGGCGAAGTCCATCTGGTAGAGTACGGTGCTTTCGCCGGTCTGGCGGGTGACGGTCAGGGTGGCGTAGGCCTCGGCGGTCTCGCCGGCGGCGTCGGTGACGGAGTAGGTCAGCTCATAGGAGCCTGCGGTCTCCGGGGTGGCCTTGCCGTTCTTGAAGTCCAGGCTGGGCATGGAGGTGATGGTGATCTTGCCGGTCAGGTCGCCGTCCTCGGCGTCGGTGGCGGTGACGCCGGCCAGGGCGTCAAATTCGGAGCCGGCTTCCACGCTGGAATCCTGCACGCCGGTAATTTCGGGGGGCGTATTCTCACCGTTGGAGGCGGGGGCCTGATCGCAGGCGGCCAGCGCCAGCACCATGGCCAGACACAGCAGCGCCGCGATCCATCTGTTCAGTTTCTTCATGATTCGCGTCCTCCTTAAGAATTACTTGCTGGCGATGTAGCGATCATAGGCGTCCTGATAGACCTTCTGGATGTCGTCCAGATGGGTCCGGCCGGTGAGCTCGCTCTCGAAGGTCGCCCAGTCGGCGTCGGACACGCCGCCATTCATCAGCCACTTGATCAGGTTGGTGCGGATGTAGTCATTCAGGCTGGATTCGTAGTTGCTCAGGGTGTTCAGCTCTTCCAGAGTGAACTGCAGGTTGGGGGTGGGGGTGACGTTTTCGGGGATGTAGGGGGTCACATAGGCGTCCAGCCGCTCCAGACGGAGCTGGGCACGGGGCTCCATGTTGACCACGTTTTCCCAAGCGTAGTCGGACAGGTAGATGATGCCAAGAGGCGCGTTCTGGAGCCGCAGCTCGTCGGTGGTCATGCCTTCGGGCACTTCCTTCTGGACCAGCATGCCGTTGGCGTCCCGCTCTTCCTCATACACGATGCCGATGGGGCCGTAGTTGATCTGGGCGGAGATGACCGGATCGTAGTAGCGGTCAAAGTAGGTCAGCAGCACTTCCACATTGGGCACGTCCGCGAAGATGACCACTTCGCCGGTGCTGATCTCGGGGTTGTTGGAAACGCAGGCGGTCTGGTCGCCGTTGGGGCCGACCAGGGGCGCGCAGACGACGTAGTTCTCGGGGTTGGAGACCACCGTCTCGCTCTCCCACCAGTAGAAGAAGCCGTAGGTCTCGGTGCCCTTGCCGTTGGCCAGGAAGTTATCCTGGGAGATCTCGAAGGAGACCTTGTCGATCAGGTTGTTGCTGACCCAGTTGGCGATGAAGTTGGTGGCTTCCTTGAACCGGTCGTCCTGGACGGTGTAGGTGACCTTGCCGTCCACCACCACCCGGTGCTCCAGGTTGTCGTTCAGGCCGAACATACCGTACAGGTCGCACTGGTTGCCCTGCCAGTTGTTGTAGACGAAGCTCATGGGCCGCTCGTCGGCGGCGTCGCCGTTGCCGTTCATGTCGTTGTCCCGGAAGTAGGTCATGAGCTGCTCCGCCTGGGCGGCGGTGAGGGTCAGGCCGTCCTTCAGATCGGCCTCGGTCAGGCCGTCAACCGCGCCGGCCTTGATGGCCTCGGCGGCCCAGTTCTTGTTCAGGAACAGGATGTTGGGGCTCTGGAGCAGACCCATCTCCTCCACCCGGGGCAGGGAGTAGATCTTGCCGTCTTCGCTGGTCAGCTGGGCCTTGATGTCAGGCCGCTCCTCCAGGATCTTGGAGAAGTTGGGCATGTACTCTAAGTAGTCGCTGATGGGCAGCAGCACATGCCGCTGGGCGTACTTGATGATTTCGCCGGCGGTCATGCCCGCGTGGTAGATGGCGTCGGGCCGATCCTTGGCGTTGCCGAAGATCAGGTTCTTCTGCTGGTCGTAGACGGACTCGGACACGTTCTCCCAGGACACGTAGACATTGGTGCTTTCATACAGGTCCTGCATGATCTTCATGTCGTTGTAGTCCAGCGCGGAGGCGTTCTTGGAAGAGTAGATGTTGAAGGAGAGGGCCTTGGCGCCTTCCTCGTTCAGGATGGGGGCGTTGGGGTCGGTCCACTGGTAGCCGTAGTCGGAGACCAGCTTATCCACACCGGCGCTTTCGCCCTTGGTGGATTCGGTTCCGCCCTGGGGGCCGCAAGCGGCCAGAGACAGCGCCAGGGTCAAAACCAGCAGCAGGGAAATCAGTTTTTTCATTGTCGCGTTACCTCCAAAATTGATAGATTATTTGGGATCAGCCCTTCAGGGAGCCGATCATCACGCCCTGGTTGAAGTACTTCTGCACGAAGGGGTAGAGCATCAGCACCGGGACGCTGGATACGATGACGGAAACGTACTTGATCTGGTTGGCCAGGCGGTACTGCTCCAGAATGGTCTCGCCACTGCCGCCCATGGTGCTCTCGGAGGCGATCAGGATCTCCTTCAGCACCAGCTGCAGGGGATACATGGTCTCGTCCTGGAGGAAGATCATGGCGTTGAAGTAGCTGTTCCACTGGCCGATGGCGTAGTAGAGGGCCATGACCGCCAGGATGGCCTTGGACAATGGCAGCACCAGGGAGGTGAAGGTCCTAAACTCGCCTGCGCCGTCAATTTTCGCGGCCTCCACCAGTCCGGCGGGAATGCTGGACTCGAAGAAGGTCTTGGTCATGAACAGGTTCCACACGGAGAGGATGGAGGGCAGCACGATGGCCCACATATTGTTAATCAGGCCCAGGCTGCTCATGACGTTGTAGAAGGGGATCAGGCCGCCGCCGAAGAACATGGGGATGATGAAATAGACCATCAGCAGCTTCTTGCCGGGGAGGGAGGGACGGCTGAGGGCCCAGCCGGCGGGAATGGTGACCACCAGGGACAATATCACGGTCAGCACGGTGTAGATGATGGTGTTCAGGTAGCCCTGCCACACGTCGGTCCGCTCCAGGATCTTCTGGAAGCCGGACATGGTGATCTGCACGGGGTAGAGCACCACTTGACCGGCCAGCACCGCGTCGGGGTCGGAGATGGAGGCGATGATGATGAAGTACAGGGGGTAGATGACGATCAGGGCCAGGATGCCCAGAACGATGGCGTTGATCGTGTAGAATACCTTGTCGCCCAGGCCATCTTTAATGGGATGGGACTTAGACAGCGTATTTTTCGACATTTCCAAAGCCCTCCTTTACCACAGAGAGTTCTCGGAGAATTTCTTCGAGGTGGTGTTGGCGATGATCAGCAGGATCACGTTGATGATGGAGTTGAACAGGCCAATGGCGGTGGCGTAGGCCTGGTCGGGGATACCGGTAAGGCCCTGCTTGTAAACGTAGGTGGCGATGAGCTCGCTGACCGCCAGGTTGCCGTCGGTCTGCATCAGCAGCGCCTTCTCGTAGCCCACGCCCATCAGACCGCCGATGGACATGATGAGCATCACGCTGACCATGGGCATGATGGCGGGCAGGTCCACGTGGATCACCCGCTGGAACCGGGTGGCGCCGTCCAGAATGGCGGCCTCATGCTGTCCCGGGTCCACGCTGGACAGCGCCGCGATGTAAATGATAGCGCTCCAGCCGAAGTCCTGCCAGTTACTCGAGAGGATGTACATGGGTCGGAAGGCGGAGGCCTCCAGGAAGTAGGACACCCGTTCGCCGCCGAGGCTGGCCGCGATGTTGTTGACCAGGCCGTACCGGCCGAAGAACAGGGTCAGCATACCGACCAGGACCACCAAGGAGATGAAGTGGGGTCCGTTGAAGATGGTTTGCAGGACCTTGGCCATCCGCTTGCCCTTCATAGCGTTGAGCATCAGGGACACGATGATGGGCAGGGGGAAACCAATGAAGAAGCCGATGATGCACAGCAGGAAGGTGTTCTTCATCAGGGGCCAGAACTGCACGTCGGTAAAGAACCGGGT
>CANRQC010000091.1 GCA_947632695.1 uncultured Oscillospiraceae bacterium
GTTATATAAGTACCCGCTGCCGCCCCACACGGCCATGACCACCGCCCGGTACTCGCTGCCCTGGCTCTTGTGGACGGTCATGGCGTAGGCCGGTTCCAGCTCCCCCAGCTGGGTAAAGTCGTACTCCGCCTCCCGGTCCTCAAAAACCACGGTCACGGTCTCCATGGCGGGGTCGATCTCCCGGATGGTTCCCACATCCCCGTTGAAGATCCCGGCCCCGATGGCGGAGCCGTCGGTTTTCTTCCACAAAATATCATAGTTGTTCCGGATCTGCATCACCCGATCCCCCTCCCGGTAGGAAAATCCTCCCCAGGTCCGCTCCTTTTTCGCCGGAGACGGCGGGTTGAGCCGGGCCTGGAGCCGCTTGTTCAGCTCCCAGGTGCCCACGGACCCCTTCCGGGTGGGGGACAGCACCTGGATCTGCCCGGCGGGGATGCCCATGTTCTGGGGCAGCCGCTTTTCGCACAGGTCGGTGATGGTCTGGGCCACCGCCTCCTCCGTCCGGCAGGGCAGGAAGAAAAAGTCGCTGTTCCGGCTCCGGAGGTCCGGCAGCTCTCCCCGGTTGACCCGGTGGGCGTTCATGACGATCAGACTCTGCTGGGCCTGGCGGAAGATCTCCGTCAGCCGCACCGTGGGCAGCACGCCGCTGCGGAGCATATCCCCAAAGGGAAACCCCGGCCCCACCGGGGGAAGCTGATCCGGGTCCCCCACCAAAATCAGCCGCCGGCGGGGCGGAATGGCTCGGAGCAGGCTGCCCAGCAGCAGCACGTCCACCATGCTCATCTCATCCACGATCACCGCGTCGGCCCGGAGGGGATTGCGCTCGTCCCGGGCGAAGAACATTTTCCCGGTATTGGGGTCGATGCCCGCCTCCAGCAGCCGGTGGATGGTGGAGGCCTCCCGGCCCGTCACCTCGGTGAGCCTCTTGGCGGCCCGGCCCGTGGGGGCGGCCAGCAGGCACTTGAGGCCCATCTGGGAATAGAGGGACAGCACGCCGTTCAAAATGGTGGTCTTGCCGGTGCCGGGGCCGCCGGTGATCAGCAGGACCCCGGACTGGGCCGCCTCCCGGATAGCCCGCGCCTGCTGGGGGGCGTATTCCAGGCCGCTGCTTCTCTCCGCCTGGGTGAGCATCTTCTCCAAATCGTCTGGAGGGCCGTATTCCTCCCCCGCCAGCTCCCGCAGGCGGCGGGCCGCCTCCGTCTCCGCTTGGTACAGCTCCGGCAGGTAGACAATATCGATCCCCGCCAGCCGGTCCCCGATCAGCCTCTTCGCCTCCAGCAGCCGGGTCGTCCCTTCCGCCGCTGCCTCTTGGGAGATGGAGAGCAGCTGCCCCGTGGCCAGGGCCAGCTTGTCCCTGGGCAGGAAGCTGTGCCCGGCGGCCAGGTTGTAGCGCATCTCGAACAGCAGTCCCGCCTCCACCCGCCTGGGATCGTCGGCGGCCACCCCCAGCTCCACGGCGAAGGCGTCCACCGGAGCGAAGGGGGCGTCCAGCCCGTCGTCCATCAGCAGATAGGGATCCTGATAGAGCAGCTCCATGGTCTGCTCCCCGTAGATTTTATAGGTACGCACCGCCAGCTCCGCCGGTAGGTGGTGCAGAGCGAAAAATTCCATGATCTGCCGCAGCCCGGACTGGGCCCGGAACAGCTGGCCCACGGCGATGGCCTTGGCCTGGGAAATGCCCGGCACCTGGGCCAGCTTCTCCGGCTCCCGCTCCAGGATCCGCAGGGTGTCGTCCCCAAACTGGGAGACGATCCGGGCCGCCATTTTCACGCCGATGCCCTTGATGGCGCCGCTGGACAGGTAGGCCAGGATCTCCGCCCCGGTCTGGGGCATCAGCCGCTCCAAAAACTCCGCCTCAAACTGGCGGCCATAGTTGGCATGGCTGGCCCAGCGGCCGGTCACCACCAGCCGCTCCCCCACCGCCGGCATGGGCACGGTGCCCACCACGGTGACGGTCTGGCCGCTGCCGCAGTCCAAGCGCAGCACGGCGTAGCCGTTGTCATAGTTTTGATAGACCACCGCGCTGATCGCGCCCTGCAAGATCTCCAGCTCCTGTTCCCCCAAGGGTTTCCGCCTCCCGCGCCAGCCGGGCGGGCAGCTCCGCCAGACTGCAAAATTCCACGCCCCGATCCTGAAGCCTTGCCCGCTCCCCCTCGTCCAGGGGGCTGTCCGCCCAAATCAGCCGCCCGGGGGCCAGACCCAGCTCCCGAAGCCACAGCCAGCGCAGGGCGAAGGCCGTCCGGCCCAGGCAGACCGCCGCCCCGCTGGGCTTGGGCAGAGCCAATCCCAGCAGGCAGGCCAGGGCGCAAACCGCGCCGAAGGCCGCCAGGCATCCCAAGATCACCGTCAGAAGCATTCCAAACCACCTCTATGGGTAGAATATGCCCCTTCTACCGGATCGGTGTGGGGTTTTCTCTAGTTTACAATATTTTGGGAAAAAAGGAAAGCCCCTTTCCCGAAAAACTTTCCCTTCGAGCAAAAAACGCTCCATCGGCGCCGGAACGAAAAAATATTTGAGAAAGGAGGGCAATTTGCCTTGAATCTTCCTCCGCCATGGAGTATAATAGCCTTTAGATTAAGAGGGGGGCTTTGCCTTTGAAGAATTTGCAGCTGCTGGTCTGGCTCACCCAGCTGGGGCTGTCCGTCGCCGTGCCGCTGGCCGGCTGCGTGTGGCTGGCCACCTGGCTCCGGGACACCTTTTCCCTGGGGGACTGGGTGCTGTGGGTGGGGGTGGCCTTTGGAGCGGTGTGCGCCCTGGAGGGATTTCTATCCAGCCTGCGGGTGCTTGACCGGATCTCCAAGGAAAAAAAGGACGATCCCCCCGATGTGTTTTTCAACGATCACGCTTGAGGAGAAGACTATGGATTCCAGGAAAACCTTCCTGAAGGAAACGCTCCTCGTCACCGGTGGAATGGCGGCGGGGGTCGCCGTCATGTTTGCCGCGTTCGCCGCCCTGGGATACTGGGATCTGACGGTCCTGTGGGGCGGACTGGTCGGCGGCGGGCTGTCTCTGGCCAACTTCCTGCTGATGAGCCTGGGGATCAACGCCGCGGCGGACCGGGCGGAACAGCAGAACGTGAAGGGCGGCCAGAGCCTCATCGCCGTCTCCTTCCTGCTGCGGTACGTGGGGCTGTTTCTGGGCCTGTTCCTGGCCGCCAGAAGCGGGCAGTGCAACCTGATCGCCCTGCTGGCGCCTCTGCTGTTCCCCCGGATCGCCCTGACCGTGGGAGAATTTTTCCGGAAAAAGGAGGATCGCCCCGCATGAATGTAAGTGTCAACGGCGCGTACATCTATTTTTATATTCCCATCTTCGGGGGCATCCCCGTGACCCAGACCACCCTTTCACTGTTGCTGGTGACGGTTTTTCTCAGCATCACCGGGTATTTTCTGGGGAGGAACCTACAAAAACGGCCTGGAAAGCTTCAGGTTTTGGTGGAAAAGGCGGTGACCATGCTCCGCACTCTGGTGGTGGAGACCATGGGCGAGCACAACGTGGCCTGGACGCCCTTTATTGGAACGCTGTTTTTGTCCTCCATCTGCGGCTCCCTCATCAGTATGCTGGGCTTCTTCCGCTCCACCACGGCGGACCTCAGCGTGACGCTGACCTGGGCGCTGATGGTCAGCGCCATCATCTGGTACAACTCCATCAAGCGCAACGGCTTCCTCGGCTGGCTCAAGGGCTTTACCGAGCCGGTAGCGGTGATGACCCCCATGAACCTGATCTCCGAGGTGGCCCAGCCTGTCAGCATGGCCTTCCGTCATTTCGGCAACGTGGCCGGCGGCGGGGTCATTACCAGCATCCTCTACACCGCCCTCAGCGCCGCCTCCACCATCCTGATCGGCCTCATTTCTGGCACCTGGATCGTGCCGGTGGTGGTGCTGGCCCTGGGAGCAGGGCTGTTTGCCCTGGGAAAAAAGCGGAAAAAGACGCCGCTGTGGATCGTGGGCATCGTTCTGGCCGTGCTGGGACTGCTGGGTCTGCTGGAATTTTCCGGGCTGCTCACCGGGGTCCCCATTCTGGAGTTCGGCATTCCGGCGGTGCTGTCGCTGTACTTTGACCTGTTCTCCGGCTTTATCCAGGCCTTTGTGTTCAGCCTGCTGAGCATGGTCTACATCTCCGGGGCCTGCCCGCCGCCGGAGGAAACCACCGCGTGAAAGTGGAAAGTCTCGCTTTCTTGAAATAGTCAACTATCATTTTGGGAGGAATTTATATTATGGAACACGCGATTATTAAGGCCGCCTGCGCCATCGGCGCCGGCATCTGCATGGGCATCGGCGCCATCGGCCCCGGCATCGGCGAAGGCATCGCCGTCAGCAAGGCTCTGGAGGGCATGGCCCGTCAGCCCGAGGCCACCAGCACCCTGCGGACCAACATGCTGCTGGGCTGCGCCGTGGCGGAGACCACCGGCATCTATTCCCTGGTCATCGCCTTCGTCATCATGTTCGGCATCAACTGATCTTCTTCTCCCCATTTTTTGACGAAAGGAGCGAAAAAGCGTGGGATTTGAAGATTTTATGGGCGTGAACCTGTGGGACGCCCTGTTTGCTCTCGCCAACTTTCTGGCCCTCTTTTTCGTGCTGAAAAAATTCCTGTTCGGCCCGGTGATGAAGATGATCGATTCCCGCCAAAAGGAGATCGACGACACCTACGCCGCCGCCGGTCAGGCCCGGTCCGAGGCCGAGGCCCTGCGCACGGAGTATGAGCAGAAGCTCGCCGTGGCCGCCGACACCGGGGAACGGCTGGTGAAGGAGGCCGTGGCCCGGGGCCAGAGCCGGGAGGAGGAAATTCTCCGCCAGGCCAACCGGGAGGCCGACGCCATCCGGCAGAAGGCCGCCGCGGACATTGCCCAGGAGCGGAAAAAGGCGGTCAACGACGCCAAGGACGAGATCTCCGACCTGGCCCTGGCCATCGCCGGGAAGGTCGTGGGCAAGAGCCTGGACGGCGACGAGCAGGCGGCCCTGGTGGACCGCTTCATTGAACAGCTGGGTGGTGAAGCATGAGCCCCGCCGCCGAACGCTACGGCCAGGCGCTCTACGACCTGGCCCGGGAGGAAGGGCTCTCCGGTTCGATGCTGGAGGAGCTGGAATCTCTGTCTGAAATTTTTGCCCAGGAGCCCGGATATCTCCGGCTGCTGGATTCTCCGGCGCTGCCCAAGCAGGAGCGGCGCGCCATCGCCGACCAGGCCCTTCGAGGCCGGGTGGAGCCCTATGTGCTGAATTTCATCAAGCTGCTCTCAGAAAAGGGCTATGCCCGTCAATTCCCCGACTGTGTGAAGGTCTTTCGGGAGCGGTACTACGCCGACAACGGCATCGTGAGCGTGACGGCGGTCACCGCCGTGGCCCTCACGGACGAACAACGCCGTCGTTTGACAGAAAAGCTGGAAGCCCTGACGGGCAAAACCGTGAAGCTCCAGTGCCGGGTGGACCCCAAGACCCTGGGGGGCGTGCGGCTGGACTACGACGGAAAACGGGTGGAGGACACCGTGGCGGGCAGACTGGACGCCATCCGGGCCATGCTGCGCTCTACGGTCCTGTGACCTCCGACGGAATAAGAAAGCAGGGACGCTATGGAAGCAAGACACGAACAGATCACCAAGATCATCCGTGAGCAAATCAAAAATTACGAGGCCCGTCTGGAACAAAGCGAGACCGGCGTGGTCATTCTGGTGGGCGACGGCATTGCCCGGGCCGCCGGACTGGACAACTGCATGGCCGGCGAGCTGGTGGAGTTCCCCAACGGCGCCTACGGCATGGCCCAGAATCTGGAGGAGGACGCGGTGTCCATCGTGGTGCTGGGCAACGATCAGGGCATCCAGGAGGGTGACACGGTCAAGCGCACCGGCCGGGTAGTCTCCGTTCCCGTTGGGAAAGGACTGATCGGCCGGGTGGTGGACGCCTTGGGCCAGCCCATCGACGGCAAGGGCCCCATCGAGGCGGCGGACTACCGCCCCATCGAATCCCCCGCTCCGGGCATCATCGACCGGGAGCCGGTGAACGTGCCCTTACAGACTGGCATCAAGGCCATCGACTCCATGATCCCCATCGGTCGGGGCCAGCGGGAGCTGATCATCGGCGACCGGCAGACCGGCAAGACCACCATCGCCACCGACACCATTCTGAATCAGAAGGGGAAAAATGTCATCTGCGTGTATGTGGCCATCGGACAGAAGCGGTCCACCGTGGCGCAGATCGTGAACAACCTGACCCTGGGCGGGGCCATGGACTACACCATCGTGGTCTCCGCCACCGCCTCGGAGCTGGCGCCCATGCAGTACATCGCCCCCTACTCCGGCTGCACCATGGGCGAATACTTTATGCATCAGGGCAAGGACGTGCTGTGCATCTATGACGACCTGAGCAAGCACGCCGTGGCCTACCGGGCCATTTCCCTGCTGATCCGCCGACCCCCGGGACGGGAGGCCTATCCAGGCGACGTGTTCTATCTCCACTCCCGGCTGCTGGAGCGGGCGGCCCACCTGGCCCCGGAGAAGGGCGGCGGCAGTCTGACCGCCCTGCCCATCATCGAGACCCAGGCCGGCGACGTGTCCGCCTACATTCCCACCAACGTCATTTCCATCACCGACGGGCAGATCTTCCTGGAATCCGAGCTGTTCAACTCCGGGATCATGCCCGCCGTGAACCCGGGCATCTCCGTGTCCCGGGTGGGCGGCGCGGCCCAGATCAAGGCCATGAAAAAGGTGGCGGGTTCCCTGAAGCTGCTCTACTCCCAATACCGGGAGCTGCAGAGCTTCGCCCAGTTCGGCTCCGATCTGGACGCGGACACCAAGGCCCGGCTGGCCCTGGGCGAGCGGATCGTGGCGGTGCTGAAGCAGAAGAACAACGCCCCCGTGGAGGTGGCCCACCAGGTGTGCATCCTCTACGCCGTGACCAACGGCTATCTCAAGGACGTGGAAGTGGAGCGGATCCCCGAATTTGAGGCCCGGCTCTCTGAATATCTGGAGAACCGGCACAGCGGGATCCTGGAGGCCATCCGCGCCACCGGCAAGCTGGAGCCGGACACGGAAGAGGCGCTGAAGGAAGCCCTCACCGCCCTGCTGGCGGAATTTAATCCGGTATAAGGAAGGAGGCCGCCCATGGCTGGCGTTTCCACCAAGGAGATCAAAAACCGCATCAAGAGCATGGAGAGTACCAAGCAGATCACCAAGGCCATGGAAATGGTCGCGGCCTCCAAGCTCCGCCGGGCCCAGACCCAGGTGCTATGCTCCCGGCCCTATTTTGAGATCCTGTATGAAACCATCAACGACATTGTGGACTCCAATCGGGAGTTCTCCTCCCCCTACCTGCTGCCACGGACGGGAAACCGGGTGGCCTATGTGGTCATCGCCGGGGACCGAGGCCTGGCGGGGGGCTATAACAGCAATATTTTGAAGCTCTGCTACGCCGAGATGGAGGGGAAAAACGCCGTCGTCCTTCCCCTGGGGAAGAAAGCCACGGACTTTTTCCACGCCCGAAAGACGCCGATCCTGACGGAGGCCTACAGCGTCGCCGAGGATGTGTCCGTGGGGGACTGCTTCACCATGGCGAAGACGCTGTGCAAAGCCTACCTGGCGGGAGAATTTGACGAGATCCGGGTGGGCTACACCAATTTTGTCTCCGTCCTGTCCCAGACCCCCGCCACATTGCGGCTGCTGCCTCTGTTGCGGCAGCAGACCGGGGAAAAGAGGCCCTCCGGCCCGGAGATCCTCTACGAGCCGGACAGCGGGGCCGTGTTTGACGCCATCATCCCGGAATACCTGGGCGGCATCCTCTATGGCGCACTGTGCGAGAGCCGGGCCGCCGAGCAGGCTGCCCGCCGCACCGCCATGGACTCCGCCACCTCCAACGCGGAGGACATGA
>CANRQC010000092.1 GCA_947632695.1 uncultured Oscillospiraceae bacterium
CCCGCCTGGGGCACCGGGTCGTAATAGGTGTTGATGACCGTGCCGTCGGAGGTCACCTCGTCCCAGCGGATGCCGTCGGTACCGTGGAGCTGTTCCTCGAAGGCCTTTTCCAGTCCGTCCTTGCCCACGTCGGCGTCCATGGGGTAGCCCAGCGCCCCGTAGTGCGCCCACTCTTCGTCGTCCATGGCGCCCACATAGCCCAAAATATGGGCCGCGCAGTCGGTATGATACTCCCGCACCGTGGCGGCCTCCACGTTCAGACCGGGGATGTTCATCTCCAGCACCTCCGAAAGGGTGTCGTTGTCCACGTCGGAGACGAACAGGTAGTTGGCGATGGGCACCAGCACCCGCAGACGCAGCTCATAGCGCAGCCCGATCACCGCCCGGGCCTCCTCGTCGGTCCACTCGTCGGGCAGGTCGTAGACGGCCCGGAGCTTCTGGATCAGCAGGGGGGCGGTGATGTCCGAATCGTAGCCCAGGTCGTGGAGGTACGCCTGGAAATAGCCCCGCCAGGCGGTGTTTTGCTGGTCCAAGGTGTACTCAAAGGGCCGGGTCTTGGTCACAGGGAAATTCTCCGCGTAGTCGATGCCCCGCTCCTGGCACAGCTTGATCATCTGGTACAGGTACTGGTTGGGGTTGTCCGAGTCGATGAACACAAAGTAATTGATCACCAGGTCATAGCTGGCCCGGTTGCCCACCAGCACGTTGCCGTTCCGGTCCAGGATCTCCCCCCGGGCGGCCTTCACACGGGTCTCGGTGATGAAGGTGTCGGCGTTGTTGGTGTTTCCCTGGGTCTCGATAAATTGAATGTCAAACAGGCGGGCCATGAAGAGGACCAGCACCAAGCTGAACAGGGCGATCAGCACATTCACCCGCACACGGGTCATTCTTTCCATGTTTCTCCTCCGATTCGGCTGATGGCCTTGGCGACGGGATACACCGCCGGAGCAGCCAGACAGGTGAGCAGCCAGGTGACCAGAAAGCCCCCGATCCGGGACCAGATGGTTCGTCCGCTGTAAAGGCCCACGGCGAACACCAGGATCTCATAGGCCAGCAGGGAGGGCACCACGCAGACCAGGGTGGCGCTGAAGCCCTTCCGCAGGAACGCCTGGCGAAACACCGTGGCGCCCACCCCCAGGAAGGTCAGCAGTACGATCACATGATACCCCGGGGCGGAGCCGGAAAACTGATACACGCAGGACGCCGCCAGGGTGAAGACGCAGCCCCCCTCGGAGCATTCCAGCACGCACACCGTCAGAATCACGCAGGGCACCAGGTCGGTGGCGGCGCCGAACAGCCGCAGGCGGCTAAAGATCACGTCCTGTAGCAGGGCCGCGAAGAGTACCAGCAGGCCGTAGAGCACCCATTTCAGCAGGGCCAGCCGCTGCAGCTTGGTCAGATACAGCCTGCTGAGCAGCCCGGGGCCGGTCTTATCCGGCCGAAATTCATACTTTCTCCGTCGTGCCATGGCTCACTCCGCCGTTTCAAAGCTGGTGAGGATGAACACCTGCTCCAGCTGCCCGAAGACCACCGCCGGGGTCAAAATGGCGTACTTGGCCACGCCGGTGTCGGAAAAGCCCGCGTCCACCACATAGCCCAGCACCAGGTTCTTGGGGTACATGGAGGAGCCGGAGGTGACCACCTGATCCTGGTTGCGGATCACGGCGGAGGTGGGTAGATAGTCCATCCGCATCATGTCGGCGTAGCCGCCGGTGTAGTCCCCCCGGACCATGCCGTTGTAGCCGGAGGAGGCGATGGTGGCGGAAATTTCCAAAGTGGAGTCCAGCACCGTGCGCACCCGGGAATAGTTGGGCCCCACCTCCTCGATGATGCCCACCACCTCGGAGTTGGCGGTGATGACGCACATCCCCTCCTCCACGCCGGAGGAGGCGCCCCGGTTCAGGGTAAAGCCCCCGGCCCAGTCCACCGAATCCCGGCTGATGATATAGCAGTCCAGCAGCGTGTAGTCCTCGTGGAGGCTCTGCATATCCAGCAGGGCCCGGAGCCGGTCGTTTTCCCGGGAGACGGTGTCCGCGTTCCGGGCGTCCTCCCGCATCTGGGCGATCTGCTGGCGCAGGGCCGCGTTCTCCGCCTCCAGGGCCTCGTAGCGGAACATATAGCTGTAAAATTTCTCCGCCTGGCGCACCAGGCTGTCCGCGCCCGCCCGAATGGGGGACAGAACGCTCTGCACCAGGATGCCGGGATAGTCCCGCCCTGTCAGGCTGGACGCCACCCCCAGCACCACCGCCAGGATCACCGCCAAAGCCAGGATCAGCCGGATCCGCCCGGTGAAAAAGTGTCTCATGCTCGGTCCTCCCAAAGCTCCGGGGCCAGCCTGCGGAGCATCCCGTAGACCCGGCACACCGGAAGTCCCATCACGTTATAGAAATCCCCGGCGATGCCGGTGACGAACACCGCCCCGCCGCCCTGAATGCCATAGGCCCCGGCCTTGTCCATGGGCTCGCCGGTAGCGAGATACTCCTCGATCTCCCAGTCCTCCAGCTCCCGGAACTGGACGGCGGTGATCTCCGTGCCGGTTTCGGTCCCCCGGTCGGAGGCCACCGTGACGCCGGTCATCACCAGATGCTCCCCGCCGGACAGGGCCCGGAGCATTTCCCGGGCCTCATTCCGGCTCTGGGGCTTTCCCAGCACCTTCCGGTCCAGCACCACCACCGTGTCCGCCGCCAGGATCACTTCTCCCAGGGCCCGGAGGGCGGCGGCGGCCTTCCTGGCGCTAAGCTTCGCCACCGCCGCCTCCGGCGGCAGGGAAAAGTCCATTTTTTCATCGATATCCGCCGGGCGAACGCTGAAATCCATCCCCAGCAGGTGCAGCAGTTGCCGCCGCCGGGGTGAGGCGGAGGCCAAAATCAGTTGTGTCATATCGCTTCCCCCTTCCGGGGCTTTAGTCCACGCCCCGCAGATACAGTCCCCGGGTGCTTCCCCCCGGGTCGAAGGCGGCGGGGCTCTCCAGGGCCTGGAGCACCTGATCCACTTCCCGGCTGTTTTCCGTGGTGAACAGCAGCCGGACAGCCCACAGGCCAAGGCGGTTCAGATCCTCCTGCCGGTCCAGCAGATTGAGCTTCCGGCCGTTATACAGCACCGAGCGGCAGGTGTCCCCGTCCCGGAGGACGGGAAATTCCGCCCCGGTCTTGTCCATCAGCTTGGTGGGGGCCAACTCGCAGGTACACGCCCCGGTGCGGCCCCGGATCAGGCAGTTTTCCGTCACCATCAGGGGAAGCCGCCCGTAGGCCAGGATCTCGCAGTCCACCGCCTTGCTCACGTCCCGAATTTGGGGCAGGGTCATTTCAAAGCTCAAGGTGGCGGAGCGCAGCTCCAGCCGGGCCATTTGATTGACGGCGGCGGAATTGTATAGATTCAGCCCGAAGTCCCCCCGGATCGCCATGCCGCATTCCCGAGCCGGGAGTAGCAGGCCGGGATTCCCCGCCAGCACCTCCCGCACCCCCAGGGCCCGCAGGTCCAGCATGGCCTGGCGGAGCTTGGGCAGCTCCGGGTCGTGGGCGATCCGGGGCAGCACGGCGCAGACCCGGGCCCGCGTCAGCAAGCTCTGGCACCAGGCGGGGTCCTGCCGCAGCAGATGGATGGGCACATACAGCACCGACAGCGGCGTGCGGAGCAGCCGCTCCGTGGCCTGCTCCCGGGTGGTGATCTGAACGTTCACCGCCGGATGGCTCCTGGGCCCGGCCACATGGCGGATCTGGGGAGGCTTTCCCAGCCGGGGCGGCTCCCGCCGGGCCCGGAGGGCGGTGAGCTGATTCAAAGCGTCCCGCCGCAGGCCGTTGATCGCGGCGGCGGAGAGGGTGAAGCCCGGCTCCACCTCCGCCTGGATATCCAGGCATTTGTAGGGGGTGCCCCCGGTTTTCGCCAGCCGGGCGGCCAGGGCCTCCGGGGTCAGCGGCACGTTCCGGACGGGCTCGCCCCTGGGCCCGTCCACCCGGCAGACCCGTCCCTCCGGGTCCGCCACGGTCAGCCGGCTGCCCAGGCCCGTCACCGAGGCCGCCATCCGCACCCCCACCCGGGGGGTCTCTCCGGCCTCATAGGTCTGGCGAGCCTCCTTCATCCAGGGGGCCTCCCCGCCCGGCTCCTGGCGGGTGCCGAACATCTCCGGCCCGATCCTGCCGGTGTAATAGCCGTCGGTAAAGCCCTGGCGGTTGAAGGCGGCCAGGAGCTTATCCATCATTTCCCTCGTGACGGCCTTGCCGTCCAGGGCCTGGCGGTACACCTGGGTCACCGCCGCCACATACTCGGGCCGCTTCATCCGGCCCTCCAATTTAATGGAGGTCACGCCGAAGGCCGCCAGCTCCCCTAAGTAGGTGACCAGGCAGTTGTCCTTCAAACTCAGGGGGTACTTGTCCTCCCAGCGGCCATAGCCATAGCTCTGGCGGCAGGGCTGGGCGCACCGGCCCCGGTTGCCGGACCGGCCCCCGATGGCGGCGGACAGATAGCACGCTCCGGAATAGCACATACACAGCGCCCCGTGGGCGAAAACCTCGATCTCAATGGGGGAATTTTGGCAGATATAGCTGATCTCCTCCCGGCTCAGCTCCCGGCTGAGGACCACCCGCTTCATGCCCCAGGCGGCGCACATCTGCACCCCCGGCAGGGAATGGATGGTCATCTGGGTGGAGCCGTGGATGGGAATGTCCGGGGCGATCCGGCGGCACAGCTCCGCCACCCCCAGATCCTGGACGATAAAGGCGTCCACCCCGCTGAGGGCTGCCTGGCGGATCAGCTCCGCCGCCTGGTCCAGCTCCCGGTCGGAGGTCAGGATGTTCAGCGCCAGGTGGACGGCCACCCCCCGGATGTGGCAGTAGCGCACCGCCTCGGTGACGGTCTGGGGGGTAAAATTTTTCGCGCCCTGACGGGCGTTCAGGGTCTCGTAGCCCAGATACACGGCGTCGGCGCCGTTCTGCACCGCCGCCCGGAGGGCCTCCATGGACCCAGCCGGCGCCAAAAGTTCCAGCATAGCAAGTCTCTCCAATGGATATTTGACTTATTATAGCATATTTTCCGGGCAGAGGCTACCCTGTCCGGAAAATTTAATGGAATATTCACAGGCGGCGCCCTATTCGCCGGTCCCGCCTCCCCGGCTGTCCAGGTAGATCATCAGCACGGCGATATCCGCCGGGCTGACGCCGGAGATCCGGCCTGCCTGGCCCAGGGACAGCGGTCGGATCCGGGCCAGCTTCTCCCGGGCCTCCAGCCGCAGGCCCCGGATGGCGGAATAGTCAACGTCTTGGGGCAGGGCCCGGGACTCCTCCCGGCGGAACTGCTCCACCTGCTTTTCCTGCCGGTTAAGATACCCGGCGTATTTCGTCTCGATCTGCACCGCCTCCCGGATTTCCGGGGCCAGGTCCGGCCGGTCCGGGTCGAAGGGGGCCAGGTCGTCGTAGTCCACTTGGGGCCGCCGGAGCAGCTCCGCCAGCCGCGCCGAGCCGGTCACCGGGGCGGAACCCCGCTGCCGGAGCATCTCGTTGAGGGCCTTGCTCTCCGCCACGCCGGTTCCCTCCAGACGGCGGACCTCCCGCTCCACCGCCCGGTATTTTTCCGCCACCGCCTGGCGGCGGGCCTGGTCCACCAGGCCGATCTGAGCCCCCAGATCGGTGAGCCGCCGGTCGGCGTTGTCCTGCCGGTGGAGCAGCCGGTATTCCGAGCGGCTGGTCATGATCCGGTAGGGCTCCTCGGTGCCCTTGGTCACCAGATCGTCGATGAGAACGCCGATATAGCCCATGTCCCGGGTGATGACGATGGGCTCCTTCCCCTGGACGCTCCTGGCGGCGTTCACCCCCGCCAGCAGCCCCTGGACGGCGGCCTCCTCATAGCCGGAGGTGCCGTTGAACTGCCCCGCGCCGTAAAGCCCCGGCACGGTCTTGCACTCCAGGGTGGCGGCCAGCTGGGTGGGGTCCAGGCATTCGTATTCAATGGCGTAGGCCGGGCGCATCATCTCCGCCCGCTCCAGACCGGGGATGGTGTGGAGCATCCGCAGCTGCACGTCCTCCGGCAGACTGCTGGACAGGCCCTGGATATACAGCTCCTCCGTGTCCAGCCCGCAGGGCTCCACAAAGAGCTGGTGGCGGGTCTTGTCCGGGAAGCGGACCAGCTTCGTCTCGATGCTGGGGCAGTACCGGGGCCCCACCCCCTGGATGGTGCCGTCAAAAAGGGGGGAGCGGTAAAGATTTTCCCGAATGACGGCGTGGGTTTCCTCGTTGGTGTAGGTCAGGTAGCACTTTTCCCGGTTTTCCGGGGGCCGGGCCGTCCGGAAGGAGAAGCCGGGGCACTGATCGTCCCCCGGCTGGGGCTCCATTTTGGAAAAGTCCACGCTCCGCCGGTTTACTCTTGGGGGCGTGCCGGTCTTGAACCGCCGAAGCCGCAACCCCAGGGCCCGGAGGCTGTCCGAAAGCCCCGTGGCTGGGTGCATCCCGTCGGGGCCGGAGGGGTAGACACAGTCGCCGGTGATCACCGTGCTGTCTAAATAGGTCCCGGTGGCCAGCACCACCGCCCGGGCCCGGTACTCCGCCCCTAAGCGGGTCCGGAGGCCGGAGATCCGGCCATTTTCCGTCAGAAGCGCCGTGACCATAGCCTGCTTTAAGTCCAGATTCTCCTGGAGCTCCAGGACGTGCTTCATATACTGCTGGTACTTCCGCCGGTCCGCCTGGGCCCGGAGGGAGTGGACGGCGGGGCCCTTCCCCAAATTCAGCATCCGGTACTGGATGCAGCACTCGTCGGCGGCCAGGCCCATCTCGCCCCCCAGGGCGTCCAGCTCCCGGACCAGATGGCCCTTGCCGGAGCCGCCGATGGCGGGGTTGCAGGGCATATTCCCCACGGCGTCCAGGTTGATGGTGAAGATCACCGTGCGGCAGCCCAGCCGGGCGGCGGCCAGGGCGGCCTCGATGCCGGCGTGGCCGGCCCCCACCACCGCCACGTCGTATTCCCCGGCGAAATAGGTCATGCCTCCGCCTCCAGGGGCCGGGCCACGATCTGGCAGCGGTGGATGGGGACGCCCTGGGCCAGGAATTTTTCCTCGTACCCAGTTAGAATCCCCACCGGGCCGTTGGCGTGAAGATCGTCGGTGACGTTTTGTACCTCCAGGCCCAGCGCGGCGCACTCTTCCAACGTGAAGGCAAACAGGGGGGCGTTGTCGGTTTTGAAGTAGACAACCCCGCCGGGGGTCAGGGCCTGGGCGTAGAGCCGGAGGAAGCTCCGGTGGGTCAGGCGGCGCTTGGCGTTTTTCTTCCGGGGCCAGGGGTCGGGAAAATTGAGGTAGATCCGGTCCATCTCCCCGGGGGCGAAGCATGCGGAAAGATTGGCCACATCCATATCCACGAAAAAGACGTTTTTCAGCCCGGCGTCCCGGGCCTTCTCCATGGCCATGACCATGGCCTCCCGGCACCGCTCCACGGCGATCACCAGCGCCTCCGGATGGGCCGCCGCCAGCTCCACGGTAAATTTGCCCTTCCCGCAGCCCAGCTCCACCCACAGCCCGGCGCAGCCGGGCAGCAAGGATCGCCAATACCCCCGCTTGCCGGTGGGGTCGGCTACCTGCCAGGCGGCGCAGGCGGCCATCCGGGGCTCCAGATTGGGCTTTTTCCGCATTCTCATAACCATTCCTCCAAAGGGGCGTTTTTGGTATTATATCAAAACCGGGTTCCCCTGTCAATCGCGCCAAAGATGCTAAATCCGGCGGGAAATAATGGGTTTCCCGCCGGGGACCGGGTTTGACATTCCATTTTCGCCGTGGTAAAATAGCTGTATATAAGTCGCTTTTTTCCGCCC
>CANRQC010000093.1 GCA_947632695.1 uncultured Oscillospiraceae bacterium
TGATGTCTTTCAGGGTCAGGCTTGCCATGGTGATCGTTCCTCCTCAATAAAGTAAACTAATGTAAATCAATCGTTTTTTCAGAATGGACATTCCGAAAAACCGATAAATTTCTTTTTGTTAAAAGTGAATTTACATAATGTAAACCACATTGTTTACATTCCCCTTAATTCTTGATTTTATTTTAACGGGCGATTTACAATTTGTCAACGGAAACTTTTTGTTACGCACAAAATCGGGAGTATAACTAAATTTTGAGCAAGGAATTTGTACAAAAGTTATAGTCGGTTGCACACTTAGTTTACAATTTGCACATTTGATTTTTTCCTTTTTCTGTGATATAGTAAACACAACGAATTTGTCAATTAAGGAGGATCCCGTATGGCTGTCAAACGGATCACCATGCAGGATATCGCGGACGCCTGCGGACTGTCCAGGAACACCGTTTCCAAAATATTCAACGGCAGAGGCGCGGTCCCGGAGGCCACCCGGCGAATGGTGCTGGAAAAGGCCCAGGAGCTGGGCTACCGGCAGCTGGCGGAGGAGGTGCCGCCGACCAGGCCCGAGCCCCGGAGCCAAAATATCGCCCTGTTCACCAGCCATATGCCCACGGACTACCACTTCGGCACCTTCTTCCTGCCCGCCTTTGCCGGGCAGCTGGGCCGGGCGGGCTATACCCTGATGATGTACCAGCTCTCCGCCGAGGAGGTGCGCCAGAACCGGCTGCCCTCCAATTTTGCCCTGGAGCAGACCGCCGGGATCTTGGGCATCGAGCTGTTCAGCCGGAGCTACGCGGAGATGCTCTGCGACCTGGGGCTGCCCACTATTTTTGTGGACGCCTACTCCGGCGCCAGCACCAGCCTGCAGCGCTGTGATCTGATCTCCATGGAGAACCTGGCCAGCACCCTGGCCGTGACCCAGCGGGTCATCGCCGCCGGCGCCACCCGGATCGGCTTTGTGGGGGACTTCAACCACTGCAACAGCTTCATGGAGCGGTGGGTCGGCTTTTCCACCGCCCTGAAGCGGGCGGATCTGCCCCTCAACCGGCGGCTGTGCATTCTGGACCCGGACGGCCCTCAGTACGGCAGCCTGGCCTGGCTGGCCGGCTGCCTCCGGGAAATGCCGGAGCTGCCCGACGCCCTGATCTGCGCCAACGATTTTTTGGCCATCCACGTCATGATGGCCCTGAAGCAGCTGGGGGTGTCCGTGCCGGACCAGGTGATGGTGGCGGGCTTTGACGGCACGCCCCAGTCCGCGGTCCTGGAGCCGTCCCTGACCACAGTGGAGATCCCCAGCGCCGACATTGGGCGGATCGCCGCCAACACCCTTTTGGCTCGAATTGAGAACCCCGGGAGTCCCTACCACACCATCTATGTGAAAACCACGCCCATTTGGAGAAACTCCACCAGGGAAGCGCCGCTGGGACCGGTTGAATAACCCTTTTGCCGCCTGTACGCATAAAAATTAGGAGCCCGCGTTTTCGCGGGCTCCCGTATTTTTTACTATTGTGTTATTCTTTGACCGCCCCGGCCACGTTGCCGCTGATTAGGTGCTTGGCAAGGCACAGGTATAAGATCACAATGGGCACGGCGATAAAGATGGACCCGGCGGCGAAGCGGGAAAATTCCGTCTCCCCCAGGCTCATCAGCCCCACCGCCACCGTCCAGGTGTCCTTGGTCTTTAGAAGGAGCTTTGGCAGGATGTAGTCGCTCCAGGGCCAGGTAAAGGAGGTCAGGGCGGTGTAGACGATCATGGGCATGGACAGCGGCAGATGGATCTTGCAGAACACCTGAAAATTGGTGGCCCCGTCCAGCCGGGCGGCCTCGTCGATGGTGTTGGGGATGGAGTCAAAGAAGCCCTTTTGCACCATGTACCCCAGGGGCGCCCCGGCAGTGTAGATCAGGATCAGCCCCCAGTGGTTGTTGATAAAGTTGAACTGGGTCATCAGCAGGTACACGGCGGTCATCCCCATAAAGGAGGGGAACATCCCCAGCACCAGGGTGGTCTTCATCAGGGCCTTCCGGCTTTTGAACCGGAACCGGGACATACAGTAGGCGGTCAGGATGGTCAGCATGGTCCCGAAAATACAGCTCATGGTGGCGATAAACAGGGAATTTCCGAACCACCTGGGGTAGTCGTACATGGCGGTGTCGGTGAAGAGCTTGCGGAAGCTGTCCACGCTGTAGCCGGAGGGGAAGAAGCCCTGGAAGGAGTAGATGGAGCCGGAGGAGGAGAAGGAGGCCAAAATCAGCCACAGGCAGGGGAAGAAGAACACAAACCCCACCGCCAGCAGGAGCAAATAGGTAATGGCCGTGTCGGCGACGGACCCCCAATGGATGGGTTTTCTCTTTTTCATCGATAGGTCTCCTCCTGTCTATATGCCGGCGAGGCCACATACACCGCCAGGGAGATCAGCGATGTGATGATGAAGATGATCAGGCTGATGGCCGCGCCGATGGCGTAGTAGTTATTGTCGATGGACAGGTTGTACAGCCAGTTGATCAGCAGGTCCGTGTCGCTGGCCAGGAAATAGCCGTCGATGTACAGCCCGCCCCGCAGGAAATAGAAGATGCCGAAGTTATTGAAGTTGCCGATAAACTGGGAGATCAGCACCGGGGTGGTGGAAAAGACCACAAAGGGCAATGTCAGGTAGCGGAACTGCTGGAAGGCCCCGGCCCCGTCCAGCCGGGCGGCCTCGTACTGGCTCTGATCGGCGTTGGAGAGGATGCCGGTGGCCAGCAGCATGGAGGACGGAATGCTGATCCAGGCGTTCACCAGCAGCCCGATGATCCGGGCGGACCACTTGGCGTCCAGATCCAGAAATCCGATGGCCTGGCGCCCCGCCTCCGTGATGTAGTGGTTGATGGGGCCGCCGTAGGAGAACATGAATTTGAAGCCTAGCAGGGTAATGAAGCCGGGGATGGCGTAGGCCAGGATGGGGAACGCCCGCCAGAAGGCCTTGCCCCGGACGCACTTTTTGTTCAGCAGCAGCGCCAGGCTGAGGCCGCCAAAATAGTTGATGGCGGTGGAGAGCAGGGCCCACAGGAAGTTCCAGCCCAGAATTTTGAAGAACGTGGGGGCAAATTCCCCCAGGGCCAGGATCTTTCGGAAATTTTCCAGCCCCACCCAGTCCACCAGCGCCGGCGGCACGATCTCGCCGCCGTAGTTGGTGAAGGCCACCAGAATCATGAAGACCACCGGCAGAATGTTGAACACGCACACCCCAACCACCGGCACGAACAGCACGGTCTTATAGAATTTTCCGTCCAGCAGCTCTTGAAGCTCCTCCCGGAACCGGGCGGGGCGGCCGCCGGCGGCTACCCGCTTTTGCGTTGCGTACACATCTTTAATATTGGAGAGATACACCGCGATATAGAGGATCGTGACGATCCAGGCCAGCACCCCCATGATGAGCATGATCACGGAGTTGTCCCCTTCGATCCCGTACCAGGGATTGGATTCCACGCTGCCCAGGGTAAAGAACCCAAACAGGTCCCGGGCCCCCACGGTGACGAGATAGAAGATGTACCCGATCTGCACCGCTAAATACATCAGGCCCTTGCCCCACTGCCTGTAGCACAGCTGCCCCAGGCCCATCACCAGCATGGAGGCCGTTACCCGGCCATTGGCGTTTTTCATCAGTTCCCGCATCGTTCCACCTCCTAGTTCAGGGTGTGGATGGCGGCGTAGATCTGCTCATCCACGGCTTCCAGGGCCCGCCGCAGCGCTTCCAGGGTTTGATACTTTTGCTCCTCCGGCAGCCGGAAGGGGTCTTTGGCCAGGTCCGAGAAAAAGGTCTGGCAGGGGGTCCAGATCTGCGCCACCGCCCGGATGCTGGGCATCACGGCGATCTGGCCGGCCATCAGGTTGGCGTTGACGGTCTCGGAAAGCCCGCCGGCCTGGGTCGCCACATCCGCCCGGGCGGGGACGATGCCCAGCAGCTCATTTCGCCGGGAGATCATCTCATAGCTGGTGGCGAAATCCACGAAGGCCAGGGCCGCGTTGGGCGCTTTGGTGTAGGCGCTGATGGCGTAGCCGTTGATGCCGCCCATCATCACGCTGTCCACCGTTTCCCCGTCCCGGTCCTCCAGGTCGCCGCTGGCGGGCAGCTTGGGGATGTCCGCGGCCACCAAATTTTCTGCCGCCTTGGCGTAGGCGTCGGCCTCTCCGAGGTTCTCGGCGCGCATATACTCCTTCGCCAGCTCGTCTATGAACAGGGTGTACACGTCGGGGGTGGTCATGGTGGCGAAGTAGGTCCCGTTGGCCAGCATACTGTAGGCGTTGACCGTGATGGTGTCGTCGATGCAGTCCTGGTTCATGATCGAGGCCAGCTGCCGCAGGACCCAGGCCCCCTTGGAGGCGTCCCCCGCCGAAAAGCCAATGTCCGAGGGATCGGTACCCCCGGCTCCGAAGACGTACCCGCCGTAGGAAAACAGGAACCCGGAGGAAAAATAGGTGTCGAACAGAGACTTCATGTACCCAAATTTGCTGCCGCCGCTCTCCTCCCGGACCTGCTTGGAGTAGGCGTAGAGCTCCGTCCAGTATTCGACCATATCCGGCACGTCGTCCCGATCCCGGTCCCAATCCTCCCGCCAGTTTTCCGGCAGCAGGTCCTTGCGGTAGTAGAGCAGGGGCCCCTGAATGTTGACGGGCACCCCGAAAATATAGTCCTCCCCGCAGTATTCCACGGTGTAGGCCTCCCAGGCCTCCGGGGAGATCTGGTCATAGCAGCTAAGCTGCTCCACCGGCAGGGGCTGGATGTGCTTGCCGTCGGTGTACTTCATCAGGGCGTCGTTGGCCTGGTACAGCACATCCGGCCCATAGCCGTAGGGGCCGTCCTGCTCCAGGTCGGTGTACTGGTCCATGTTGGCGTCCACCGCCACGATGCCGTAGGATGCGTAGGCCTGGTTAAAGGCGTCCAGCAGCTCCCGGAAATAGCCCTTTTCCTTGGCGGTGTCGTTTTCCAGGATCCGCAGGGTCACATTCCGCTCCAGCTCCCCGGTAAATTTCGTCTGGGCCCGGGCCTCGTCCCGCCCCAGGCTGAGACTGCCGAAAATGCCCAGCAGCAGGGCCAAAACCAGGACGTGGGCCGTCAGGGCGGCGATATTTCGGGTCATGTCATCCCATCCTTTCTATGACGTGGGCAAAGGAGTTCCCGTCGACTTTCAGACGGATATCTCCCCGCTCCAGGGTAAACACGTTCCCCTCCGCGTAAATCTTTGCTTTGGGAATGCGCAGGGCGGGTTCCTCCCTTTTGAGCTTGGCAAGGCGCTGGATGAGCCGCCAGGTATTGCCCCGCTGCTCCGCCAAGACCCAGTCCATGGTGCGGCGGCAGTCGGGGTCGTACCCGCCGGGCAGGGCGATCTCCGTGCCGTAGTAAATGCACGGCGCCCCGACAAACAGGTACAGCACCGCCAGGGCGCTTTCCAGCTTGACCCGGTTTTCTCCCACCTGGGTGAAGAAGCGGTGGGTGTCGTGGCTGTCCAGGAGATTCAGCATCATGTTGTTGACGGTGTCGGTATTCCGCATGAGCAGGCTATTGAGCCGGTCGGCGAAGCCCGCCGCGTCCAGAGCGCCGAAGGCGAAGAAGTCCAGACACGCCTTGGTGAAGGCGTAATTCATCACCGCGTCGTATTGGTCCCCCCGGAGGAAGCTGTTGGCGTTGTGCCAGTTTTCCCCGATGATGACGCAGTTCGGGTCCGCAGTCTTCACCGCCTGCCGGAATTTTCGCCAAAACTGATGGGACACCTCGTCGGACACGTCCAGCCGCCAGCCGTCGATATGGTAGTTTTGGATCCAGTGGACGGCGATGCCGGTGAGATAGTCCTGCACCGCCGGGTTGGAGGTGTTCCACTTGGGCATATAGGCGCAGGAGGAGAAGCATTCATAGTTGACCTTCTGCCGGTCCACCCGGTCGCCGTGGATGAGAAACCAGTCAAAATACCGGGACCTTTTCCCGTTTTTCAGCACGTCCTGAAATGGGCCGCACCGTTCGCTGACATGGTTGAACACGGCGTCCAGGACCACCCGGATGCCCATGCCGTGGGCGGCTTCCACCAGGGCGGCAAAATCCTCGTTGGTCCCGAAGATCGGGTCCACCGTGAAGTAGTCCTGAATGTCATACTTGTGGTTGCTGATGGACTTGAAGATCGGCGTCAGGTACAGGGCGTTGACGCCCAAATTCCGCAAATACGGCAGCTTCTCTTGAATGCCCTTCAGGTCCCCGCCGGCGAAGCTCTTGGGGTTGGGGATCTGGCCCCACTCCAAATTGATGTAGGAGCTGTCCTTGTCCCGGTCCCCCCGGTAAAAGCGGTCGATAAAGATCTGGTAGAAGCAGGCGCTGCCCATCCAGGGCACCGGCCGGTGGATATCGCAGCCGTTGAGATAGGCGATCTGAAAGGCGTTGTAAAAGGCCTTTGAAAAGTCATAGGTTTCCGCCAGCCCGTCCTCGGAAAAATAGAAGGTCTGCCCCTCCTGTTTCAGTTCAAAAACGTACACCAGCCGCACGTCCTTTGGCTGGAGCTCCACGGAATAATAGTTGAACAGCCGGTCGTGGCAGGTCAAAACCATGGCCTTCCGGCGGCGCTTTTCCCAAAAATCGTACTTGCCCCCGTAGATCACGGCAACTTCCGGCGTGTCGCATCGGGCGGTGCGGAGCCGGAGGCAGACGGTGTGTTCATCCTTGGCGTATCCGTATTCCGTTTCCGGCATATGGTAAAGGGCCTGTTCGATCATTCGCTCACCTCGCGCATTTCTCCGTTGACAAAACGGGGAAATTTATTATAATAATGTTACTATGGATAAAAAAGTGACGATACAGGATGTGGCCGACGCCGCCGGGGTAAGCAAAACCACCGTTTCCTTCATTTTGAACGGGCGGGATGATCTGCGGATCAGTGAACAGACCAAGAAAAAGGTCTGGCAGGTCATCAATATGCTGAACTACCGGCCCAATCTGTACGCGAAGAATTTGCGCGGCACCAAAACGAATAAAGTGATCGGATTTTTCCAGGACGGCGGCCTCACGGAGCTTGAAAAGCTGTGCTTTTATGACTTTTTTGACCGGACGGCCCGGATGCTCCTGGAGTCCGGCCAGCGGGCCCAGCTGCTGCTCAGCATCGACCGGTTTGACGACGTGGACGCCATCGTGGCCAAGGGACTGCCGAAGGCCGACTTTCTTTCCCTGGCAGAGCGCAACTACATTCCCGTGGTCGCCGGGGACTGCCGGGTGGACGACCCCATTTTTTACGAGGTCAACTTGGATTACCCGGCGCTGAGGGCCCAGGCGGGCGCGGCGTTTCCCGGCGGGTGCGTCTATGTCTGTACCCGTCCCCGGGACGGCATCCTCTGCCAAAAGCTGACGGAGGCCTTCCCGAATGTCCGGTTCGTGGAGACCTGCGCCGATTTGCGGGCCCTTTCCGGCCAGGATGTCTTTGTCACCGAGCCCGTTTTGAAGGGGCTGCTGACGGAGATGTGCGGGAAGGTGTTCTGCCCCGAGGGGCTTGCGGAGCGGCAGGCCCGGCAGATCCTCTCCTGCGTGGCCCTGGCGATCAACCGGGAGGCCCGGGAGCGGCACGATTTCCTGGTTAGCTAACCATACCGGCTCGGACGGCTTGTGGCCGTCCGAGCTTTTTTGTATAGAGGCTTACGCCTGGTAAATATTGATGGTCTTGGTGGCCAGATCGAAGGTAATCCGGTAGGTCCCCGGGGTGGAGCAGGTCAGGTTGTTGCCGCTCTCCGGCCGGAACAGGGCGTTGACATTGTCAT
>CANRQC010000094.1 GCA_947632695.1 uncultured Oscillospiraceae bacterium
CAAGCAGCTTCGCCTCGGCCCGGTTTTCCCGGTCGGCAAGCTACGACCTGACCCTGCCGGGGGAGAAGGTCCTCATCGAGCTGGTGGAGCGGAATCTAAGCTATCTGGTGACCTATGTGCCCAAAATGCCCGCCCCGGTCCGGGAGGTGACCCTTCCCGGGGCCTCCGGCCAGGCGGAAACGCCCTCCTACAACGCCAACGGCGCGCCGGAGGGCCTGACCCTGGTTCGGGGCGTCCTGCCCCAGGGGGCGGCGCCCGGCGCGGCCTATCTGATCTGCGGCGGGAAGGCCTACCAGGTGTTCCGGCTGGAAAACGGGGGCTACGGCGCCTACGTCCCGGCGGAGGAACCGGCCACGGCGGTTGCCTGTACCCTGGACGGGCAAATACAAGTCTTTTCCATCTCTGAATGAAAATATAGAAAGGAAATCGGTATGAAAAAATTCGTTGTTTTGGCTCTGGCGCTGGCGCTGCTGCTGGCCGCCTGTGGGCCCGCCAATTCTCAGGAGACCCAGGGCCAGCCCGCTCAGACCACTGCCGGAAAATCCGCCCAGCCCCCGGAGACCACCGCCGCCGCGGAACAGGTGATTTCCACCCAGGCCCCGACTCAGGAGCCGACCCAAGCCCCCACCCAGGAGGCCACGGAACCGCCTGCCAGCGCCCCCGGCGCGGACCCGGAGCTGCTGGCCAAGGCGGAGAGCTGCATCGATAAGACCGTGGAGGATCTCATCGCCCTGATCGGCGAGCCCCTGACTTGGGACTACGCTCAAAGCTGTTTGGGAGATGGAGAAGACGGCCGACTGCAGTACGATGGTTTTTATGTGGATACCTACCGGGAGGGCGACACGGAGATCGTCCGGTCGGTAACGGAAGGCCACGCTTGATAGCAGAAGGCTGATCGATTTTAGGCGCGGCGTCCCTCCTGTGTTCCGGCGCTGACCAACCGGAACGGACCCGCGCCACCGGAAGGAGCGGAGAGGTATGAAAAAGGAAGGCAGACGGAGATGGCTCATCATTGGCGTCGTGCTGCTGGTGATCCTGCTGGCCATTGCCGGGGCCATTGTGGCCACCGTGTACCTGACAGGGGAGCGGCCCTATGACCTTGCCTGGAACACCATGCCCCAGGACGGGGTGCTGACCCTGAACACTCTGGAGGACGGGTATCTGGAGCTGTCCTGGCCCGAGGGAGAGAACGCCCAGTTCTATTATATCCAGGTGCTGCGGGGAGAGGAGGAGATCTACTCCATCCTGGCGGAGACTGAACGGAGCTGCGTTCTGCCCCCCCTGGGGGACCAGGAATGCACCATCCGGGTCCAGTCCGGCCGCCGGTACGATATGCTGGGCAAGAAGGATCTGGTGCGCTTCGGCGAGGAGGACCTGTCCGCCACCGGGGTGTTCACGCCCCCCACCGCCGAGAGCGTGACCTGGGAGGCCAACCCCACCCGGAAGATTTTGAATGTGTTCATCAACGTGGGGGAAAACGAGACCTGCCGGCTGGAGATGCTCCTGGAGGGGGAGGAGGCCCCGCCCGCCCGGGAGCTGACCGTGGGCCAGACCACCTATACCTACGGCGCCGGCGGGGAGCTGCCCCTGCTCTCCTACGGGAAGAGCTACCGGATCCGCTGCGCCGTCTGCCGAACCACCCGGAACCTGGTGTTCCAGGGACCCATGACCGACGGCCCCACCCTGGACCGGGAGGACCTGCTGGGCACCAAGCTGGCGGTGGCCTGCCAGGATCTGGGCAATAACCGGTACCTTCTGACCTGGAACGAGACCAAGGGCGAACGCTACCAGGTGCGGATGCGCATGGAGGGGGAGGAAGACTGGCGCACCGTGGCGGAGATTCCCCGAGGGGAGGAGCGGCAGTACGTCACCGGCTACCTGCCCCAGAACACCAACTATGAATTTGAAGTGCTGGCCCTGGGCGGCCAGACCCTGCCGGACAGCGAGTACGCCGCCGAGCCGGGCTATGCCGCGGCCCTCACCGGCTATTCGCCGGTGGGCTCCACCATTTGGCCGGTGCAGGATCTGAAGGTCTACGATACCCCGGAAAAACATCAGGTGATCGGCACGGCCCCCCAGGCCACGGCCTACTGCGTCCTGGACCGGGAGGAAGGAATGTTCCAGATCCGCTTTGGGGACGGCTACGGCTACATCGACTGCAACTACTGCTTGATCAACCTGGCGGAATTTTTGGGGGATCTGTGCCAGTATGACATTGTCAACAGCTACCAGGCACTGTACATGGTCCATGAGTACGCCATCCCGGAGGTGACGGACACGGTGGTGGCCGGCTACGAGCATATCCAGCTGGCGGACGGCAGCTTCCTGGTGCCCCTGCTCTATCCCACAGCCCAGAAGCTGGAGCAGGCCGCCCAGCTTGCCAAACGGGAGGGGTACATCATCCGGATCTACGACGCCTACCGGCCCCGGCTGGCCACGAACGCCATTTTTGATCTGACCGGGCAGGCCTACGACACGCCCCTGCCGGAGAAAACCAACACCGGCGAGACGGTGGAGGTGGCCCCCGGGACCACCTACCGGGGGCTGATGACCGACGGGCGGTACGATCTTGACGACTTCCTGGCAGCTAACGGCTCCACCCACAACCTGGGGATCGCCATGGATCTGACCCTGGTGGACTTGGAGACCGGGGAGGAGCTGAAAATGCAGACCCGGATGCACGATCTGAGCTGGTACTCGGAGGTGCAGCAGAACAACCAGAACGCCGGTCTGCTGGCGATCATCATGGACGCCGCCGGTTTTGGGGACCTGCGGTCGGAGTGGTGGCACTTCCAGGACAACGACGCCCGGGAAAATCTGGGCTTGACCAATTTTATGGAGCCGGGCGTGACCTGCCAGTGCTGGATGTACGATGGCGAGAGCTGGCGCTACCGCCAGGAGGACGGCGCCTACATCACCGACCAGACCGCCACCATCGACGGAAAGGACTACACCTTCGACGCCGAAGGGCGGCTGAAGGAGTGAGGGCGGAAAGCCCCGAAAAATACATTTCAATTTTCCCCCGGCACCCCCGGGGGGAAATATTTTAGACAGTAAGTAAAATATACTTGACATTCTATCAGATATATGGTACTATACACCCAGGGAGGTGATACCGATCGGACGCAATCTGAAAATCAAGGCGGCCCGGGCCGAGCGGGACATGACCCAGAAGGCCCTGGCCGAGGCGGTGGGGGTCTCCCGGCAGACCATGAACGCCATCGAGCAGGGGGACTACAACCCCACCATCCGGCTGTGCCGGACCATCTGCAAGGTGCTGGGAAAAACACTGGACGAGTTATTCGGTGAGGAGGAAGAACATGAAGGATCAAAAGTACAATATTGACGAAATGCAGGAGCGCAGGCTCTTTCAGATTGAGGAGATCGGCTTCTGGCTGACCTTCTGGGCCAGCGGCGCGGCGGTGGTGATCCAGGCGGTGCTGGGGGCGGACCTGAAGCAGATCGCCGGGGAGGGAATCGTGCTGTTGGTCAGCTCGGCCTACCTGGTGTTCGCGACCCTGCGAAACGGCATCTGGAACAAGGGCGGCCCGGCCCCCACCTTCCGGGCCAACGCCCTGGTGAGCCTGATCCCGGCGGTGATGTGCGGGGCGATCCTGCTGATCCGGGTGCTGGCGGTGCTGAAACGCCCCCTGACCCTGGGGGTGGCGGTTACCGCCCTGGCCTTCGCGGGGGTGTGCTATCTTGGCTGCCTGGGGCTGCTGGAAATTCTGCGGGCGGTCTACCGGAAGCGCCGGGCCAAGCTGGACGATGAGGAGGACGAAACTGCCTGAGCTGGTAAAAATTTCTGTATAGCCTCCGAAAAATTGGCAATACTTAACTTCGGAGGTGCTATTAACCAATGAACAACCAAAAATCTGGCGGTTTCAACGGGAAGGGCTACTACATAGCCCTGATCCTGTGCGCCGCCGCAATCGGGATCTCTGGCTATTTGTACTACCGGAACGCAACCCACACCAATCAGGAGCCGGACGCCTCTGTGTCCGCCACCAACCAGGCCCAGCAGGATGTGCCGGTCATCGCCACCAAGCCGCCGGTCACCCAGCCGAGCAAGCCCACCCAGCCGTCCGCGCCGGCCAAGAAGACCCTGCGGACCGCCGCCCCCCTGGAGGGGGAGACCGTGGCGGAGTACGCCATGGACTGCCTGAGCTACAACCAGACCACCCGTGACTGGCGGGTCCACAACGGCGTGGACATTGCCGCCGGCGCCGGGTCCGCCGTGAAAGCCGCCGCCGACGGCACCGTTACCGAGGTCTACACCGACGACACCATGGGCTCTACCGTGGTCATCACCCATTCCGACGGCTACGTCACTCAGTATTCCAGCCTTTCGGAAAACGTGGCGGTGAAGGCCGGGGACGCGGTCGCCATGGGCCAGACCATCGGCTATGTGGGCCAGTCCGCCCTGCTGGAATCGGCCCTGGGGGACCATGTCCATTTCAGCGTCACCCGCGACGGGACGCCGACAGATCCGGCAGACTTCTTCAGTCTGGGATGAACAACTGGGCCGCCCTCCGGCGGCCCTTTCCCTGTCCGCTGGCGGTGTACATCCCATGAAAAAATGTATTTTTTTCAAAAATATGGCTTGACAAACGGCGCCGTGCGTGTTAACATATTCAGGCATGTGCGGGAAACCCCATGCAACTGCGATGATGCGGGAGATTGCGCCGGAAGGCGGTAACTTCCGCGGAGTATGTCCGGTCATCGGGCGGCTGAGCGATCCTGTTCGCGCTGGCGTATATCGCCGGAGGCAGGAGAGGCCGGCCTTGCGTCGGCCATTTTTCATGGTCCGGAGTGATACGCACGGCGGCGTGAACAAAAGATGCTCATCCGTACCCAGGATCCAAAAAACTGAGTACGTTTTTCAAGGAGGAAAACAACCATGGCAAACCAGGAAAAGATCCGCATCCGGCTGAAGGCCTACGATCATCAGCTGATCGACTCCAGCGCGGTCAAGATCGTGGAGACCGCCAAGCGCAACGGCGCCGCCGTCTCCGGCCCCATCCCGCTGCCCACCAAGAAGGAGATCGTCACCATTCTCCGGTCCCCCCATGTGAATAAGGACAGCCGGGAGCAGTTCGAGCGCAGAACCCATAAACGTCTGATCGATATTCTCAACCCCAATCAGAAGACCGTTGAGGCCCTGATGAGCCTGGATCTTCCGGCTGGCGTCGAGATTGAGATAAAGCTGTGATCTTCCCCCGTCAGGGAGATCGCGAGCTGCCCGCACTGTCTTTCATCGGGCGGACGGGTCATGTTGGCAAGGGAGAGCCAATGCTCCCAAGTCAACCAATAACCTATTAAAAAGGAGTAGAAACCATGCAAAAAGCAATCATCGGCAAGAAAGTGGGCATGACCCAGATCTTCGATGAGAGCGGCAAGGTGATCCCGGTCACGGTTATCGAGGCCGGCCCCTGCGTCGTCACTCAGAAGAAGACCATGGAAACCGACGGCTATGTGGCCGTCCAGCTGGGCTTCGAGGATGTGAAGGAGTCCAAGCTGACCAAGCCGGAGGCCGGCCACCTGAAGAAGGCGGGCGTGTCCCCCAAGAAGCATCTGAAAGAATTTAAGCTGGAGAAGGCCGGCGAAATGAACGTGGGCGATGTGGTGAAGGCCGATACCTTCGCCGCTGGGGACAAGGTGGACGTCACCGGCGTCTCCAAGGGCCACGGCTACCAGGGCGTTGTGAAGCGCCACGGCGCAGGCCGAACCCCCATGACCCACGGCGGCGGCCCTGTCCACCGTCACGCCGGCTCCATGGGCGCTTCCTCCCATCAGTCCCGGATCTTCCCGGGCAAGATCGGCGCCGGCCAGATGGGCGTGGAGCAGGTCACCATCGAGAATCTGGACGTGGTGAAGGTGGACCCGGAGCTGAACATGATCGTCCTGCGGGGCGCCATTCCCGGACCCAAGGGCGGATTGGTCTACATCCGCAACACCGTCAAGCACAACAAGGTCAAGTCCGCCGAGACCGGCGTCAGCAAGAACCCGCAGAAGGCTTCCGGACGTAACCCCCAGAAGGCTTCCGCCAGAGGCTAAGGAAAGGAGATCGTAACACATGCTGAAGACGAATGTTTATGATATGTCCGGCAAGCAGGTGGGCGAGATCGAACTGTCCGAAGCCATTTTCGGCATCGAGCCCAACGAGTCCGTGGTCCACGACGTGGTGAAGAACCATCTGGCCAACTGCCGGCAGGGCACCCAGTCCGCCCTGACCCGGGCGGAGGTTTCCGGCGGCGGTCGGAAGCCCTGGAAGCAGAAGGACACCGGCCGGGCCCGTCAGGGCAGCACACGGGCCCCCCAGTGGACCCACGGCGGCATCGTATTCGCCCCCAAGCCCCGGGATTACAGCTACACCTTAAATAAGAAGACCCGCCGCCTGGCCCTCAAGAGCGTGCTCAGCGCCAAGGCCAGCGAAGGCAACTTCCTGGTCATCGACAGCATCCAGGTGGAGAGCCCCAAGACCAAGCCCTTCGCCCAGTTCCTCAGCGCCGTGGGCGCCGAGGGCAAGGTGCTGGTCGTCACCGCCGGTCCGGACAGCAACGTGGTCCTCTCCGGTCGGAACATCCCCGGCTGCCAGATCACCTTTGCCAACCTCATCAACGTCTACGACGTGCTGAACAGCGGCAAGCTGGTGGTGGATCAGGCGGCTCTGGCCAAGATCGAGGAGGTATTTGCATGAGCAATGCTTACGACATCATCAAGCGCCCGGTGATCACCGAGCAGTCCATGGAAAACGTGGCGGACAAGAAGTACGTCTTCATGGTGGACATCAACGCCGCCAAGCCCGAGATCAAGGCCGCTGTGGAGGAGATCTTCGGCGTGAAGGTGGAAAAGGTCACCACCCTGCGGATGCAGGGCAAGCAGAAGCGCACCGGCGCCTATCCCATGGGCCGCCGTCCCGCCTACAAGAAGGCAATGGTCAAGCTGACGAAGGACTCCAAGACCATCGAGTTCTTTGAAGGCATGGTCTAACCGGAAAGGAGCGTAAAAATGGCTATCAAATCCTATAAGCCCTATACTCCCGCCCGGAGAGGAATGACCGTGTCCGGCTTCGACGGCGTGGACAAGAAGGCCAAGCCCGAGCGCAGCCTGGTCGAGACCGTCAAGAAGCACGCCGGCCGCAACAGCTACGGCCACATCACCGTCCGCCACCGCGGCGGCGGCAACAAGCGGAAGTACCGCGTCATCGATTTCCATCGGGCCAAGCAGGATATGCCCGCCACCGTCCAGCGCCTGGAGTACGACCCCAACCGGAGCGCCTTCATCGCCCTGGTCAAGTACGAGGACGGCACCCTGAGCTACATTCTGGCCCCCTACGGCCTGAAGGCCGGGGACCAGGTGGTCTCCTCCCCCAGCGCCGACATCAAGCCCGGCAACTGCCTGCCCATCGCCAACATCCCCGTGGGCACCGTGATCCACAATGTGGAGCTCAACCCCGGCCGGGGCGCCCAGCTGGTGCGCAGCGCCGGTGCCGCCGCCCAGCTGATGGCCAAGGAAGGCGAGCTGGCCCAGGTCCGTCTGCCCAGCGGCGAGGTCCGCTATGTCCGGACCAACTGCACCGCCTGCATCGGTCAGGTGGGCAACCTGGATCATGAGAACGTCCACATCGGCAAGGCCGGCCGGAAGCGCCACATGGGCGTCCGTCCCACCGTCCGCGGCTCCGTGATGAACCCCAACAACCC
>CANRQC010000095.1 GCA_947632695.1 uncultured Oscillospiraceae bacterium
TCGTTTGGAGTAAAATCCCTGACATACATTCTTGATGTTTCTATCTGCATATTAGTCACCTCACTAAATTTGAAATTTCATTTCAGACTTGTTGAACAGATAAAGCCGCGAAGCCGTCGGAGGTTGTTTTCCCGCTGTCAGGCGGAGCCTTCCGAGCGCATATGTATAGAAGCGCGCCCTTTCGTTCCGAAAGGGTTTTGCAACGTCTTGACAAACGGGAATTGTTATTGCTCTATATATTTTTCACGGCGGCGGGAACTCCCGGCAGCAAGCTCACAGCCAGGCTTCAAAATAATACCAGCAGTCATCTATTTTCTTTGTCATGCCGCGATTATCCGTTCCGTCAGTCCATTTCCATATATTATCACCCACAAGCGTCAACTCTACATTCACATTCTGAAAGGCAGCGGGTGTGCCGTCAGGCGAATAGTAAAAGCCCATATATGGGATCAAGCCCCAGCCATATGTATAAAACTGGACGATGGGATGCTCCCCATCATACAGTTCCCCGACACTTACCCCGCGGTAACTTCCGGCAGAAACATCCCCTGTCAAACAAGCGGATGCAATTTCAACCAGATCTTCGTTGTGAGTTCTAACAAAAAAAGCGACCCGTTCCCCAGGCGTGCAGACCCAGACTGCCGCAGTAACTACGACTAACGCGGCTGCCAACAGAGCTATGACCGTTTTGCCTTTCTTTTTGTGCATCCATACTCACCCTAACATGCCTCAATTTGCCGAGCAGTCGCCCACTCGCTATTTCATATTATACCACCCAAATGTGAAGAAATCTACTGCCTGTTAAGACGGTTAATCAAATGATTCCGAAGTTTCTGCCTGCCTCGAATAGAAAACGCTCCGGCTAGTTTGATCGCCCGGAGCGTTCCTATATGCTATCCTTGCCCGTCTTAAAGACGAGCTCCAACATTTATAACCAGCCCGCAAACCAGGCGGGTGGGATTTTAGCCCAGGGCGGAGAGCAGCTTTTCCGCCAGGTCGGTTTTCTCCCAGGGCCGGCCCTCCACGCCGAAGTGGCCGTGGGAAGCCGTCTCCGCGTAAATGGGACGGCGCAGCTCCAGCTTGCGGATAATCCCGGCGGGCGTCAGATCGCAGGTCTTCCGCAGCAGCTCCGTCAGCTTTTCGTCGGAGACCTTGCCGGTGCCGTAGCTGTCCACCCGGACGGAAACCGGCTCGGCCACGCCGATGGCGTAGGCCAGCTGGACCTGGACCTGGGTGGCTAGGCCCGCCGCCACCAGATTTTTCGCCATGTACCGGGCCATGTAGGCGGCGCTGCGGTCCACCTTGGTGGGGTCCTTCCCGGAGAAGGCGCCGCCGCCGTGGGAGAAGTAGCCGCCGTAGGTGTCTACAATGATCTTCCGGCCCGTCAGGCCCGTGTCTCCGTTGGGGCCGCCAATGACGAAGCTGCCGGTGGGGTTGATGAAGATGTGGGCCACATTTTCCAGGGAGAAGCCGTAGGCCGCCAGGGCCGGGGCAATGACCTGCTCCCGGACCAGGGCGCGGACCTGATCGATGGAGAAGGAGGCGCTGTGCATCACAGAAACCACCACCGTGTCCACACCCACCACCCGGTTGTTCTCGTCAAACTCCACCGTCACCTGGGTTTTCCCGTCGGGGCGGAGATTGGGATTGCGGTGGACGCAGTCCGTCAGGGTGTTGGCCATGGTCCGGGCCAGGGCCGCCGGCAGGGGCATCAGCTCCGGCGTCTGGGCGCAGGCCCCGCCGAACATCATGCCCTGGTCCCCTGCCCCGCCAACGGCGTCGTTGGTGCCCAGGGCGATATCGGCGGACTGGGTATGTAGTTTACATAAAATCTCCACCGTGTCGGCGCAGAACCCATCCTCCGGGTGAGTATAGCCGATGGAGCGGATGGTGTCCCGGGCCACCTGGGCGTAGTCCACCACGGCCTTCGTGGTGATCTCCCCGCAGATCACGCAGAAATCGGTAGTCACCATGGTCTCGCAGGCCACCCGGGAACCGGGGTCCTGGGCGATACAGGCGTCCAGAATGGCGTCGGAAATGGCGTCCGCCACCTTATCCGGGTGGCCGCAGGTGACGCATTCCGAGGTGAAAAGTCTTTTTTCCATTGTTTTCTGTCTCCTTTCAGAATAAAAAAACCGCACACCGAAGATTCGATGCGCGTTCTATCGAATCCTCATCTTTCGTTGCCGCCGGATTTGGCACCACATCACACTGACAGGTTGCCGGGTTTCATCGGGCCGTTCCCTCCACCACTCTTGATAAGGCTTGTATGCAGTTCCCATCTATTTTAGCGCTTTTTTCGCAGTTGTCAAGTCCCATTTTTCCGGAAATGCCTCTTGTTTTTTCAGACGAACGGGGGTATAATAGAGGCACAAACCCATTAGGAGGTCGAATCATGGCTGTTAAAATCGAAAAGGAAACCATTATTGGCGATATTTTGGACATTGCGCCCCAGAGCGCCCCGCTGTTCTTTGCCATCGGGATGCACTGCCTGGGCTGCCCCTCCTCCCGGGGGGAGACGGTGGAGGAAGCCTGTATGGTCCACGGGATCGACAGCGACGCCTTCCTGGCCCAGCTGAACCACTTCCTGGAAGCCAGCGAGAATGCAGACGCCTGACATCCTGGCCGCCCCTGCCGGGGCGGCCAAGTTCTTTTTGGGAGGGGACCCATGAAGCTGTCCAACCGGCTCCTGGCCTGCTGTGATTATGTAAACTACGGGGACCGGGTGGCGGATGTGGGCGCGGACCACGGCTATCTGGGCATCCATCTGCTTCGGACTGGGCGGGCCAGCCAGGTGATCGCCTCGGACATCCATCCCGCTCCGCTGGAAAGCGCCAAAAATAACGCCGTGAAATTCGGGGTGGCGGACCAGATGACCTTCTGCCTCTCCGACGGGCTTTCTTCCCTGCCCCGGGATTTTGATGCCCTGGTCTGCGCCGGGATGGGGGCAGACACCATGATCCATATCCTCTCCATGGCCCCCTGGCTGAAAAAAGGGCAATACCGGCTGATCCTGCAATGCCAGTCCCGCCGCCCGGAGCTGCGCCGCTGGCTGTGCGAGAACGGGTACACGATTCGCCGGGAGACCCTGGCGCAGGACGGAAAGTTTTACTACCCCGTGATGGAGGTTTTGCCCGGCGCGGGGTCCAAGCTCACCCCAGGGCAGTGCTATCTCTCCCCCGCCCTGCTGGAAAGCGGCTCCCCCCTGCTGGGGGCCTACGTCCGGAGGGTGATCGAGGGGATGCGGGAGAGCGTAGCGGGGCTGTCCCGCTCCGGCGGGGAAAAATATCAGGAATATCTCCGGATTTTGGAGGAATTGGTGGAAATGGAGGCGAAGATCCATGACAACGGTCGCTGACATCGTGGCCCTGGTAGAAGAGCTGGCGCCAAGGGAAATGAAAGAGGAATGGGATCATGTGGGTCTGCTGGTGGGAAACCGAAGTCAAACCGTTTCCAAAGTGCTGGTGGCCCTGGACCCCTTCATGGACGTGTGCCAAGAGGCGGCGGACTGGGGGGCGGAACTGATCCTGACCCACCATCCGCTGATCTTCCGTCCGGTCAGCGCCGTGACCACAGATACCGCCGTGGGCAGAGCGATTCTCTTCCTGGCCCAGCACGGGATCAGCGCCGTCAACGCCCACACCAATTTGGACAACGCCCCCGGCGGGGTCAACGACGCCCTGGCGGCCCGGCTGGGCCTTGCCTTCTCCGAGGTGCTCTCCCCGGCCGGTATGGACCGTGCCGGGCGGCCCTGGGGCCTTCTGCGGATGGGCAAAGTGCCCCGGCAGAGCATGGAGGCCTTTTTGGGGTCGGTAAAAACCCAGCTGGGATGCCCTGGCCTGCGTTATGTTAACTCAGGAAGGCCGGTACATCATGTGGCCGTGGGCGGCGGGAGCTGCGCCTCGGAGCTGGAGACGGTGTTTTACGCCGGGTGCGACACCTTTGTCACCGCCGATGTGAAATACAACCAGTTCTGGGACGCCCGGGAGCTGGGTCTGAACCTGATCGACGCCGGGCATTTTTACACGGAAAACCCAATCTGCCCGGTTTTGGCCGACCATCTGCGGGCCGCGTTTCCCGATATAACGGTCAAGGTTTCGGAAATTCACCGGGACTGCATGAATTTTGGCTGAAATGGGTTGATTTTTCCCACCAACCTGTGCTACAATAAATTGAAAATTTGAAGGCAACCGCCGTTTCATAGAAGGGAAGATAAAATCATGTCCGGACATTCCAAGTGGCATAACATTCAAAAAACCAAAGGCGCACAGGACGCCAAGCGGGCCGCGGCGTTCACCAAGATTGCCAAGGAGATGATCGTGGCCGTGAAGGAGGGCGGCGGCAGCGCCGACCCGGCCAACAACTCCCGCCTGGCCACCGTCATCACCAAGGCCAAGGCCGCCAACATGCCCAACGACAACATCAAGCGGGTCCTGGAGCGGGCCGCCGGTGCCGGCAACGCTGAGAGCTACGAGACCATCACCTACGAGGGCTACGGCCCCGGCGGCGTGGCGGTGATCGTGGAGGCCATGACCGACAACCGGAACCGGACCGCCGGCGCGGTGCGGCATCACTTTGACAAGTACGGCGGGAACATGGGCACCTCCGGCTGCGTGGCCTGGTCCTTCGATCAGAAGGGCGTGCTGGTCATCGACAACGAGGACGGCGACTTGGACGAGGACACGGTGATGATGGACGCCATGGACTGCGGCGCCGATGATTTTGAGCCGGAGGAGGACTGCTTCACGGTCTACACCACGCCGGACGATTTCAACACCGTGGCCGACGCCATGTCCGCCAAGGGCTACCAATTCGAGTCCGCCCAGATCGAGATGGTCCCCCAAAACTACCAGAAGCTGGAGAAAGAGGAGGACAAGTCCAACATGGAGAAGATGCTGGACCTGTTCGAGGACGACGACGACATCCAGAACGTCTGGCACAACTGGGACCGGGATTAAAGATTTTTGGATCGCATATGCCCCGCCGGGAACCCCGGCGGGGCGGTTTTTTACGGCTCCCCTATCGCGAATTTACGGTCCCGGAAGCTGACATGGCTAATGGTAGAAATGGAAATGGCCAGTCTGTGAAGACTGGCCTTTGGGTATTCTATTCGCCCATTTGCGCGCGGATCAGCTCGTCAATTTTCTGCAGGGTGGCCTTGTCCGGGTTCTGCTGGCTCAGCAGCTCCGCGATAAGCCCCGTCAGGTCCGGGCGGTAAGTATGCCCGTACACCGCCTGGGCGTAGTACGCCTCCCGGCTCATGGTGGGGACAAAGGTCCGCCCATAGGTTTTGCTCCGCTTCACGAAGCCCGCTTCCTCAATGATCTCCTTGCGCAGAAGGCCGTTGAGAAGTATATGCACGGAGCTGTCCTTCCAGGACTTTTTCTCTGACCGCTCCAACAAGTCCGAACGGGAAAGGGGTTCGCCGGCTTCCCAAAGCACATCCATGATCTCAAGTTCGCTCTTTGTCAGTTCCAAGGCGATGCACCTCCAAATCAAGCTACCCCTATTATATACTTTGTGTCCTTTTTTGTCAATCCTTATATGGCACTTTTTGACAAATGTTTATGTGCTTCTTCCTATTCCCCCCTGAAAGCCGGGAGAAAGAAAACATTTTTTAAAATCGATTAATACTAAATTTGCCTACTTCCTCTTCCGTCACTCCCCCCGCACTCTCAGAAAATGCGCCGCCAACCGGGTGAGGAAAGCGGCGTTGGTGGGTCGGGGGATCGAGCCGTCGGGGCCGGGAGAAAAATACTGCCGCCACACCTGCTCGTCCCGCTTACTCCAGGCGGCCTGGATCGCGGAACGGATGGCCCGCTCCACCTGGGCCGCCGTCCAGCCGCCCATCTGGCCAACCTCGGGATAAAGCTCCTTGGTGATGGATAGATCCGGGTCCCGCACCAGCTCCGGCACCGCCAGACGGCAGCAGTAATAGCCCCGCAGCTTGGTGGGCATCCCCAGAGACAGAAGCAGGCTTGCCAGCCCGGCGTTCAGATCCGGACGGAAGCTCAGGCTTGCGCTTTGGGCCAGCAGATCCTCCGCTCTGGCGGCCACCGCCCGGACATCGCATGGCTTCATCATCAGGTAGGCCACGCCCAGCCGCTGGGCGGTGTGGAGAATATAATCGTTGAGATAGCGGGTGGTGGCAAGGACAATGGGCAGAGGCTGACGCTTTGCCGACTGCTGGAGCAGGCCCAGACCGTCATACCCCGGGAGCATCAGATCGATAATCAGAAGGTCGGGAGGATCCGCTTGCAGCATTTGCAGCGCCTCGCGGCCGTCCGTGCTGACGCGGACCTGATACTTGCTTTTCAGCGAATCCGCCAGGGCTATGCGGAAGTCCTCCATACCGTCCGCGATCAGCACCCGCAAAGTATCCATTGTCCTCAACCTTCCCCACTTTATATCGATAATAAAATAGCACACAATCCCCCTTTTTTCAATAAGCAACTCACCCTTATCCCGGTTTTTTACGCCCTAAAGCAAAAAAAGGCGGACAGGCAGGAGGTTTTTTCTCCTGTCTGTCCGGTGATTAAATTTAACCTAATCCGCCGAAAAACCGGCTGATCCAATCTTCCAGGCCGCCGTCCTGAGGAACGTCCTGCTGGGTCGGTTCCGTCGCCGCGGGCTGGGTCTGGTCGGCGGTGTTGGGCTTCTCGTCCAGTGTCGCCTTGAGCTGATACACCTGGCCGGCCCGGAATACCTCGATGATGACCTCGTCCCCCGCCTCGAATTTCCGCAGGGCCCGGGTCAGGTCGGAGGTGCTACCCACATCGTAGCCGCCCAGGCGGATAATCACATCTCCCGGCTGGACGCCCGCTTTCGCGGCGCAGTAGCCGTCCACCACTTCCCGGACGTAGGCGCCCACGGGAATGCCGTACTGGGTCACGGAGGAATCCATGTTCTGCACCGTCACGCCCAGATAGGCGCCCTTGACGTAGCCAAACTCCGCCAGGTCCTCGATCATGCCCAACACGTCGTTGATGGGAATGGCGAAGCTGATGCCCTCGATGGAGGCGCCGGTGGAGGTGGTGCCGGAATACTTGGCGGAGGTGATGCCCACCACCTCGCCGCGCATATTGAACAACGGGCCGCCGGAGTTGCCGGAGTTGATGGCGCAGTCGGTCTGGATCATGTTGATTACGGAGCCGTCGGTAGTGACGCTCCGATCCTTGGCGCTGACGTAGCCCACGGTCTGGGTGGAGGTCAGGGTGCCCAAGGGATTGCCGATGGCGGTGACCATGTCGCCCACGTTGAGGGCGTCGCTGTCGCCAATGGTCACGGCGGGCAGGCCCTCGGCCTCGATCTTCAGCAGGGCCACATCGTTGTTCTCATCATAGCCGATGAGCTGGGCCTCATATTCCTCGTCGTTATAGGTAGTGACGGTGAAGGTGGTACCGCCCTGCACCACATGGCAGTTGGTAACCACATAGCCGTTCTCCGTGAAGATGAAGCCGGAGCCGGTGGAGACGCCGATCTGGCCGTACCGGTCCGGGGCGGACTGGCTGGAGACCAGCACCACGCTTTGATAGTTCTGCTGGTAGACCATGCTGGGGGTCATGCCCTCGGAGGTCACGGTCTCCCCGGGGATATAACCGCTTCCGCTATTTTCCAGCTGCTCCTGCAAGGCGGCGAGCCGCTGATTGAAG
>CANRQC010000096.1 GCA_947632695.1 uncultured Oscillospiraceae bacterium
CGTCCCCACCAAGGCGGGGGTCATCACCTCCGACAAGCGGATCGTGGCCGCTCTGCCCACCATCGAGTATCTGATGGGCCATGGCGCCAAGGTCATTCTCTGCTCCCACATGGGCAAGCCCAAGGGCGAGTGGAAGCCCGAGCTGAGCCTGAAGGTGGTGGCTCAGCGCCTGTCCGAGCTGCTGGGCAAGCCGGTCATCATGGCTGCCGACGTGGTGGGCGAGGACGCCAAGGCCAAAGCCGCCGCCCTGAAGGACGGCGAGGTGATGCTCCTGGAGAACCTGCGCTACATGAAGGGCGAGACCAAGAACGACCCCGAATTTGCCAAGGAACTGGCCAGCATGGCGGATCTGTTCGTCAACGACGCCTTCGGCACCGCCCACCGGGCCCACGCTTCCACCGCCGGGGTGGCGGACTATCTGCCCGCCGTGTCCGGCTACCTGGTGCAGAAGGAAGTCTCCATCATGGGCAAGGCCCTGGCGGATCCCGAGCGGCCCTTCGTGGCCATTCTGGGCGGCGCCAAGGTCTCCGACAAGCTCAACGTCATCAATAACCTTCTGGAGAAGGTGGACACCCTGATCATCGGCGGCGGCATGGCCTACACCTTCCTGGCCGCCAAGGGCTGCGGCGTGGGCAAGAGCCTGCTGGATGAGGAGAAGATCGACTACTGCAAGGACATGATGGCCAAGGCCGAGGCCAAGGGCGTCAAGCTCCTGCTGCCCATCGACACCGTGGTGGCGGACGCCTTCCCCGATCCCATCGACGGGCCTGTGGAAGTGGAGACGGTTGCTTCCGACGCCATCCCCGCGGACAAGATGGGTCTGGACATCGGCGAGAAGACCCGGGCGCTGTTCGCCGGGGCTGCCAAGGCCGCCAAGACCGTGGTTTGGAACGGACCCATGGGCGTGTTTGAGAACCCCACCCTGGCCAAGGGCACCATCGCCGTGGCCCAGGGCCTGGCCGAATCCGACGCCGTGACCATCGTTGGCGGCGGCGACAGCACGGCTGCCTGCGAGCAGCTGGGCTTTGCCGACAAGATCACCCACATTTCCACCGGCGGCGGCGCGTCTTTGGAGTTCCTGGAGGGCCTGGAGCTGCCCGGAATCGCCTGCCTGGAAGACAAGTAAAATAGTTTCCCCCATTTGCCCGGCCGGGGGAGCCTCCCCCGGCCGGCCTTTTGACCAAGCCATAACAAAGAAAATTCTCATCGGGTCAATCCCGGATGTCAACATAATAAAGGAGCATCATTTATGAATAGAAAATATCGCAGAACGGTGATCGCCGGCAACTGGAAAATGAACAAGACCCCCAGCGAGACCAAGGAGTTTATGACCGCCCTGAAGGGGATGCTGCCCCGGGGCCGGTGGTGTGACATTGCCCTGTGCGTGCCCGCCGTGTGCATTCCCGCCGCCGTTCGTGCCATGCGGGAGACCCGGGTGAGCATCGGCGCGGAGAACTGCAACGCCAATCCCTCCGGGGCTTACACCGGGGAGATCTCCACGGGGATGCTGCTGGACGCCGGCTGCAAGTATGTGATCATCGGCCACTCCGAGCGCCGGGCCATGGGCGAGACGGATCAGCAGATCAACGCCAAGGTCCTGGCGGCGCTGAATGCCGGGCTCATTCCCATTTTGTGCTGCGGCGAGAGCCTGGAGCAGCGGGAGGCCGGGATCACCAGCGAGTGGATCGCCATGCAGATCAAGCTGGCCCTCCAGGGCGTGCCCGAGGACAAGATCCGCAAGGTGGTCATTGCCTACGAGCCCATCTGGGCCATCGGCACCGGCCGGACGGCCACCCCGGAGCAGGCGGAGGAAGTCTGCGAACATATTCGGGTGGTGGTGCGCAAGCTCTACAGCTCCAAGAACGCCCGGGCCATCTCCATTCTCTACGGCGGCTCCATGAACGAGAAGAACGCCTATGAGCTGCTGGCCCAGCCGGATATCGACGGCGGCCTGATTGGCGGCGCCTCCCTGGTGCCGGAGAAATTCGTCCAGATCATCGAGGCCGCCAACCAGCCCACGGACTAATCGGCGTGCCGCCGCGGTCAATGCGCACCGGGACTGGCAATGATCGATCCATCTGTTGGGTCTGCCCGGTATCGGTTTTGCGGATGGAAACGCTTTGCTTTTCAAACGGCGTGTCCATACGCGCCGGGACTGGCGGTAATTGATCCATCTGCTGGGCCTGCCCGGTATCGATTTCGCGACTTACCCGGGCCCGGCGGCCCTGTGGCCGCTGAGAACGGCCCAAAAGCCTCCATATCAAAGGAGCAAAAAGAATGAACACCCTTCTTCTGCCCGCCGCCGACCCCCGGACGCCGGAGATCGCGGCGGCGCTGATCCGGGACGGGAAGCTGGTGGCCCTGCCCACGGAGACGGTCTACGGCCTGGGGGCGGACGGCCTCAATGAAGAGGCGGTGGCGGAGATTTTCCGGGTCAAGGGCCGTCCTCAGGACAATCCTTTGATTCTCCACGTCACCGGCATGGCCCAGGCGGAGCGGTACTGCCACTCCATTCCGGCTTCCGCCTACACCCTGGCGGAGCGGTTTTGGCCGGGTCCGCTGACCATGGTCCTGCCCGCCCGGGACTGCATTCCGAAGCGCACCACCGCCGGGCTGGACACGGTGGCCATCCGCTGCCCGGAGACGGCGGTGACCCGACGGATCATTGAACTGTCCCAGACCCCCATCGCCGCGCCGTCGGCCAATCTCTCCGGCAAGCCCTCCACCACCACCGCCCAGCATGTGCTGGCGGATCACGACGGCCGCATCCCGGCGGTGGTAGACGGCGGCCCCTGCCGGGTGGGGGTGGAATCCACCATTGTGGACCTGACGGAGGACACGCCCCGCCTGCTCCGCCCCGGCGGCGTCTCCAGGGAGGCGCTGGAGGCGGTTTTGGGCAGCCTCCAGGTGGACCGGGCGGTGCTGGGAAGCATCGACCGGGACGCGGTGGTGAAGGCCCCCGGCATGAAATACCGCCACTACGCCCCCCAGGGCAAGGTCATCATCGTCCGGGGGAGCCGAGAGGCGGCGGCCCGGTACGTCCACGACCATTTTGCCTCCGGGGACCGGGTGCTGTGCTTTCAGGAGGAGCTCCCCCTTTACGGGGACTGCCGGCCCCTGGCCTATGGCCGGGAAGCCGAACCCGAGACCCTGTCCGCCGGCCTTTTTGCCGCCCTGCGGGAGCTGGACAGCCCCCAAATCCAGAGAATTTTCGCCCGCTGCCCCGCAGGAAATGGCGTGGGCTTCGCGGTGGCCAACCGTCTGGCCAAGGCGGCGGCCTTTACCTATGTGGACGCGGAGGAAGCGCCATGATCGTTGGCATCACCGGCGGCACCGGCTGCGGAAAATCCACCGCGCTGCAGGCGGTGTCGAATTTGGGCGGATTGTGCCTGGACTGCGACGAAATTTATCATGAGCTGCTCTCCTCCGATCCCCGGCTGCTTGCCGCCATCGAGGCCCGGTTCCCGGGCACGGTGGAAAATGGGACGCTGCTGCGGCGGAAGCTGGGAGCCCTGGTCTATGGGGACCCCCAGGCCCTACAGGATTTAAACCAAATCACCCACGGGGCGGTGAAGGCCTGCGTAAAGGCCATTTTGCGGGAAAAGCAGCCTTCCTTTGCCGCCATCGACGCCATCGCCCTGTTTGAAGGAGGGCTGGCGGAACTGTGCGACGTCACCGTGGCGGTGACCGCCCCGCCGGAGGAACGGCTGGCCCGGATCATGGCCCGGGACGGTGTGCCCCGGGACTATGCCCTTTCCCGGATCCAGGCCCAGCAGCCGGAGTCGTTTTACCGGGCCCGGTGCGATCACTGCCTGGAAAATCGGGGCACGGAGGCGGAATTTTTGGAAACGTGCCTGGTTTTTTTCCGAAAACTGGCCACCCTATAATGAAGAAAAATAATGTGAATAGGAGCGAACACCATGACGACTGACGAACTGCGGGAAAAACTCACCTACACCAAGAAAAACGGCTACACCCTGCTCACGCCGGAGCAGCGGGCGGAGATGAACGCCTACGCCAAGCGGTACGCCGCCTTTATGGACGCGTGCAAGACCGAGCGGGAGGCCACCTCCTGGGCGGAGGCGGAGGCCCAGGCCAAGGGCTTCCAGCCCATGACCCCCGGCAAGGCGCTGAAACCCGGCGATAAGGTCTATCTGAACAATCGGGGCAAGAACATCTACCTGGCGGTGATCGGCTCCGCCCCCCTGGAGGAGGGCATGAACCTCTGCGCCGCCCACATCGACTCCCCCCGGCTGGACTTAAAGCCCATGCCGCTGTATGAGGACAGCGAGTTTGCCTACTTCAAGACCAATTACTATGGCGGCGTGAAGAAGTACCAGTGGCCCACCATTCCCCTGGCCCTCCACGGCGTGGTCAGCCTGAAGGACGGCAGCGTCGTCACCGTCAAGGTGGGCGAGGACCCGGAGGATCCGGTACTGTTCATCACGGACCTGCTGATCCACCTGGCCCGGGAGCAGATGCAAAAGTCCCTGGCCGAGGGCATCACCGCCGAGCAGCTCAATGTCCTGCTGGGCACCGAGCCCCTGGAAGGAGCGGGCGCGGACCTGGTGAAGCTGAACATCCTGCGGATCCTCAACGAGAAGTACGGCATTACCGAGGCGGACTTCCGCTCCGCCGAGCTGACCATGGTGCCTGCCGGCAAGTGCCGGGAGGCGGGTCTGGATCGGAGCCTGCTGGGCGCCTACGGCCATGACGACCGGGTCTGCGCCTATGCCGCTCTGGAGCCCATCCTGGAGCTGGAAAACCCCGTCCACACCTGTGTGTGCGTGCTGGCGGACCGGGAGGAGATCGGCTCCGTGGGCATTTCCGGCATGCAGAGCCGGGCCTTCGACACCTTCGTGGCGGATATCTGCAAGTCCATGGACGCCGACCCCAACCAGGTGCTGAAGAACTCCTTCTGCCTGTCCTCCGACGTGGCCAACGCCTACGACCCCACCTTTGCCGACGCCTTTGACCGTCGGAATACAAGTTATGTTAACTATGGCGTGGCCATCATGAAGTACACCGGTCGGGGCGGCAAGAGCGGCGCCTCCGACGCCTCCGCCGAGGCTCTGGGCCATGTCCGCAAGGCTCTGGACGGAGCCGGGGTCCTGTGGCAGATCAATACCATCGGCCGGGTGGACCTGGGCGGCGGCGGGACCGTCGCCGGCTTCATGGCCAACCGGAACATCGTCACCGTGGACGCCGGCGTGCCCCTGCTGGGGATGCACGCGCCCATGGAACTGGTGGGCAAGCTGGACGCCTATATGATGATGAAGGCCAGCCTGGCCATCTACGAGGTGTAATGGAAGCGCTCCGACGGGCAAAACCGCCGGAGCGTTTTTTACCTGCCATGGACGGATGGAGCCGCGGCGGTTTTTTCAATTTTGAGGTATGATGCGAAGCGCCGGGTAGGCGGCCTTTGATCTCCACACAAAAAGGGACAGGCATTTTCCCCTTTTCCCAGGAAAACGGACAAACCGGGGCGAATAGAGTTGCCATGGAGGTGAGGCGTATGAACGCCGCCGTATGGCTGATGCTCAGCGGGCTGCTGTACTCCCTGCAGCTGTCCAGCGGGAGCTTTCCCCGGCCCCTGACGGCTCAAGAGGAGCAGCACTACCTGGCCCTGGTCGCCCAAGGGGACCTGGAGGCCCGGAATATTCTGATCGAACGGAACCTGCGCCTGGTGGCCCATATCATGAAAAAGTACTACACCCAGACCGCCGACCAGGAGGATCTGATCTCCATCGGCACCATCGGGCTCATCAAGGGGATCACCACCTTTGACGCGGCCAAGGGCGTGCGGCTGGCCACCTACGCCGCCCGGTGCGTGGAAAACGAGATCCTGATGTACTTCCGCAGTCAGCGCAAGTCCAGCCAGGATGTGTCGCTGTCGGACTACATCGAGACCGGCGCGGACGGGGCGGCCCTGTCTCTCATGGACGTGGTCAGCGACGACGAGGACTTGCTGGAGCGGGTCAGCAGCCGGGAGACCCGGCAGGAGCTGCTCCAGGCGGTGGACCGGTGCCTGACGGAGCAGGAGCGGCAGGTGATCGTCATGCGCTACGGTCTGGGCGGGCGGGCGCCCAGCCGCCAGCGGGAGGTGGCCCAGGCCATCGGCATCAGCCGGAGCTACGTCTCCCGAATTGAGAAGCGGGCATTAGAAAAGCTCCGGCGGGCGCTGGAGGAACCGTAAAAACCCGCCGTTTTCAAAACGGCGGGTTAGGTAATGCCCTGGGTCTCCAGCAGCTCCACCACGCCCTGACCCCGGGCGGTGAGGGCGACGCTTCCCCGGAGGGGAAAGCCGGCGTAGGCGCTGTAATCAAAGCGGGCCAGGGGCCGGTCAAAGTCCAGGCTGACCAGGCCCTTCCGCTCCAGGAGCCGGAGGATCAGGCTGTACTCCTCCGGCGATCGAAGATCGTCCTCCAGATAGACCGGCTCCTCGTCCCCGGCCCGCCGGGCCACCGGCAGAAAGGGAATTTGCCCCAGCTTGTTCAGCATTTCCACTTCCCCGGATGTCAGCTCCAAGCTGCCCCGGCAGCCGGGGCAGCCGCCGCTACAATTTTGACAGGTTTCGCAGGTATCCATATTCATTCCTCCGTTTTTAGTATACCCGGGTCCCGGGGAAATTGTCAAGCCTGAAAATACCGTTGCAATTTTTGGAGAAATGGGTTATACTGTGGATAGTCTCAAGCAAAGGAGTGGTTGCGTTGACCAAGTATGAGATCACCCAAGAAAACTACGAGGAGCTGGTGACCAAGTCCGAAAAGCCGGTGCTGCTGGACTTCTGGGCGACCTGGTGCGGCCCCTGCCGGATGGTCTCCCCGGTTCTGGACGAGATCGCCGAGGAGAACGAAAACCTGGTGCTGGGCAAAATCAATGTGGACGAGCAGGGCGCGCTGGCGGCCCAATTCCGGATCGTCAGCATCCCCACCATGATCCTGATGGACCACGGCGAGCAGGTGGAAAAGGTGATCGGCTACCGGCCCAAAGAGGAGCTCAAGGAGCTGCTGGGTATCTGACAAAAAACCGGACGGCGTCCCCGTCCGGTTTTTTCTGAGAGGAACATACACATGGAAAAGAACTACCGCCCCACCATCTATGCCTGCTTCGTGGGCTATGTGGTGCAGGCCATCGTCAATAATTTCGCGCCGCTGCTGTTTCTGACCTTCCAGCGGCGCTACGGCATTCCCTTGGAGCGGATCACGTTGCTGGTTTCCTTGAATTTTGGGGTGCAGCTGCTGGTGGATCTGCTGTCTGTCAAGTGGGTGGACCGGCTGGGCTACCGGGCCAGCATGGTGCTGGCCCACGGGGCCGCTACCCTGGGGCTAGTGCTGCTGGCGGTCCTGCCGGGGCTGCTGCCGGACCCCTACTGGGGTCTTCTGGTGGCCGTGGTGTGCTACGCCCTGGGAGGCGGGCTGCTGGAGGTGACGGTGAGCCCCGTGATGGAGGCCTGTCCCACGGAGAACAAGGCCGGGGCCATGAGCCTGCTCCACTCCTTCTACTGCTGGGGCCATATGGCCGTGGTGCTGCT
>CANRQC010000097.1 GCA_947632695.1 uncultured Oscillospiraceae bacterium
CGTCAATTTGGGCGGCGAGCTGGGGGTGGAGAAAATGGACCCGGCGCTTGGTATTCTGGGCCCAGGGGAAGCCGTCCACGTCCCGCACCTCCGGGTCCCGATACCAGGGATAGCCGCCGAATATCTCGTCGGCGCACTCCCCGGAGAGAGCCACCTTCACTTCCTTCCGGATATCCCCGCAGAACACCAGCAAGGAAAAGTCCACGTCCGCCATTCCCGGCAGGTCCCTGGCCCGGGTGGCGTCCTCCAGGGCCCCCACCAGGTCCTCCGGGGACTCCACAGTATAGTGGCTCTCCCGGCCCAGGGCCCGCTCCATGAGATGGATGTAGTGCCCGTCAGAATTGGGCTGGAATTTTCCGGGGGTGAAATAACGGTCGTTGTCCACATAGTCCACGGAGAAGGTGGGCAGCCGCTCCCCTGCCCGGGCCTTCTCCTGGGCGCAGATGGCGCTGATCAGACTGGAATCCAGCCCGCCGGAGAGGAAGGTCCCGATAGGAACATCCGAGACCATCTGCCGCTTCACCGCGTCCAGGACCAGGCTCCGGACATGGGCGGCGGTCTCCGGGAAGGACTCGGTGTGTTCCCGGTCACGAAGGCGGAAATATGGATGGATGGTCAGCTTTTGGTTTACATAATATGCGTAATCCCCCGGCTCCAGCTCCTCCATGCCCCGGAAAACGCCGCACCCCGGCGTCCTGCCGGGGCCCAGGAGCAGCACCTCCGCCGCCCCCTGGGCGTCCAGCTCCGGCCGGACGGTGGGATAGGCCAGGATGGTCTTGATCTCCGAGGCAAACAGCAGCCCGCCCTGGTGGCGTTTCAAGAACAGGGGCTTTACTCCCATCCGGTCCCGGGCCAGAAACAGCCTTTGAGGCTCTTCCTCCCACACCCCGAAGGCAAAAATGCCGTTGAACCGGTCCAGGCACGCCTCTCCCCACTGGAGGTAGGCCCGGAGGACCACCTCGGTGTCGGAGTGGGTGAAAAAGGGATGGCCCAGCCGTTCCAGGTCCCGGCGCAGCTCATAGGTGTTGTATAGCTCCCCATTATAAACAATGACGGCGTGACGGCCCTCCCAGAAGACCTCCATGGGCTGCCTGCCGCCCGCGGGATCGATAATGGCCAGGCGGGTATGGAGCAGGGTGCAGGGCCCCCGGGAATAGCTTCCCTGGCCGTCCGGGCCCCGCCGCGCCATGGTTTTCAGCATCTTCCCACCGGTCTGCTCCGACACTTCCAGGTCCACGGCTCCGGCAATCGCGCACATAAAATCATCCTTTCCCATTTGATCGCCCTTTATTTTATTCGGTGGGAGAAAAAGGTGTGCATGAAAGCGCCCGGGCCGGTCATACTAGGATCGGTGATGAAAATGAAAGACAACAAGGAATTACTATCCTCCATCCACTCTACCACCCAGATGGGTCAGGTGGGCATCCGAAGCGTCCTCAACGCCTCCCTGCGGCCCGGTCTGCGGAAGGCGCTGGAGAGCCAGCTCCGGGAGTACGACACCATCGAGCGGGAGGCCCAGGCCATTGCCACCGCCCGGGGCTGGGAGCTGCGGGACGTGGAGCCGGCGGTGAAGGGCATGGCCAATATGATGGTCCGGGCCCGGATCGCCAGCGGAAACACCGATTCCAAGGTGGCGGCCATGATGATCCAGGGCAATACCCGGGGCATGATCGTGGGGCTGAAGGATCTGCACCAGTTCAACGGGGCCGATCCCCAGGTCAGTGTGCTGTCCCAGCGGCTTCTGGACTGCGAGAACGCCAACATCCGGCAGATGCAGTCCTTCCTCTAAGCGGTAAGGCAGGGGGTCTCCCCTGCCTTGCCGCTTTTTGCACACGGACGGCCCCTCCGGCATAACATAGGAATGTGAATTTGAAAGGAGGGACTCCTCTTTGGCAATCGGGAGAATTCAAGTCCACGCGTTCACAAGCAGAGCCCAGATCCCCCTGCGGGACGTGGCGGTGGCCATCGTGGGGACGGATGGATCGGTGATCTCGCTGGGGCTGACCAACCGCAGCGGCCTGCTGGACGCGCCGGTGGAGGTGGTGGTGCCGGAAGCCTCGGCCAGCCAGTCGCCGGACACCGGGATCGTGCCCTATACTCGGGTGAACATCTACGCCCGGCTGGAAAACTTCGAGCAGATCGAGGCCAACGACGTCCAGGTCTTCCCCGGGATCACGACCCTGCAGGAATTGGAGATGGTGCCGCTGTCCGAGCTGCCGGATCTGTGGAACCAGAGTGAGATCTACAACACCCCGTCGCAAAATTTGTAAGGAGGTGGCCTATGCCCCCTGTTGTCCCCTACATACCCCAGAATATCACCGTCCACCTGGGCGCGCCAACAGCCAGCGCCGCCAATGTGACGGTGCCCTTCGTAGACTATGTAAAAAACGTGGCCTCCAGCGAGATCTACCCCACCTGGGGCGAAAGCGCTCTCCGGGCCAACATCCTGGCCATCGTCTCCTATGCCCTGAACCGGGTCTACACCGAGTTCTATCGCAGCCGGGGCTATGACTTTGAGATCACCAACTCCACCGCCTATGATCAGGCCTACGTTTACGGCAGAAGCTACTTTGAGAACATCTCCCGGCTGGTGGATGAGCTGTTCAACGACTACCTGCGGCGGCCCGGATTTTTGGAGCCCCTCGCCGCCAAATTCTGCAACGGAACCACCGTCACCTGCGAGGGAATGAGCCAGTGGGGCAGCCAAAATCTTTCCCAGCAGGGCTACAATTCCGTTCAGATCCTCCGCAGCTACTACGGAAATGTGGAGATCGTCTCCAACGCCCCCATTCGGGGCGTGGTCTCCTCCTACCCCGGCACGCCCCTGCGGGTCGGCTCCTCCGGGCCAAACGTGGTGGTGATGCAGGTGGCGCTGAACCGCATCTCCCAAAACTACCCCGCCATTCCCAAGCTGGCCAGCGTGGACGGCATCTTCGGCAGCCGCACCCAGGCGTCGGTCCAGGCCTTCCAGCGGATCTTTGGGCTGGCGCCAGACGGGATCATCGGGCCCGCCACCTGGTACGCCATCATCCGGCTCTACACCGGCGTGACCATGCTCTCCGAGCTGCGGAGCCAAGGGCAGCAGTTCTATTCCATCAACTGGTCGCCCCCCGGCGCTTTGCAACAGGGCAGCACCGGGGAAAAGGTACGGCAGCTTCAATATATGCTCTCCGTTCTGTCCAGCTACATTCCCAATATCCCGCCCCTGGCGGTGGACGGCATTTTCGGCTCCGGCACCCGGGCGTCGGTGCTGGCGGCCCAGCGGCGGTTCGGTCTGCCGGAGACGGGGGTGGTGGACAATGTCACCTGGGACGAGATCTACGACCAGTACTCCGGCATTGAAAACACCAGCCTCCGCAGCCGGGAGACCTTCCCCGAGTCCCTGTCCGCCACTTCCAACCCACCGGTCATGGCATCCAGCGGTACGGCTCAGGTGGTCCAGGCGGGGAATTTCTCCACGAACAGTCGGGCTCCGGCCCGGAGGACGCCCTCCGGGAACAACAGCGGGCAGGTGCGGTACAACCGGACCTCCACCTTTACTCAATTCCCGGGGCGGGATCTTTGCATTGGCGTTCAGGACGTGGTGCGTTTGGAGGTGGTACGATGAGACCGGAAGATTCCTTTGTGGGCCAGCCGGTGCGGAGCTTGCAGACCATGCTCCGGGTATTGGCAAAAGACGATCCCCATCTGCCCACGGTGGTGCCCGACGGCATCTACGGGCCGGAGACCATGCAGGCCGTCTCCGCCTTCCAGCGCCGGTGCGGTCTGCCCGCCACCGGCGTAACCGATCAGGCCACCTGGGATCGAATCGTCCATGACTACGACCACGCGGAGATACGGCAGAATCCAGCCGCCCCGGTACAAGTCACCATGGACGTCGGCAAGGTATTCAAAGCGGGAGAAACCAGCCCCTACCTCTATCTGCTCCAGAGTATGCTCAAGGTGCTGTCCCAGGAGTACGCCAACCTGGAGGATCCGCCCTACACCGGCTGCATGGACGCGGGCACCTCCGAGGCTCTGGCCGCCTTCCAGCTTTTAGCGGGTCTGCCCCCCACCGGGGAGCTGGACAAAGTCACCTGGAAATATCTGGCAAACCACTTCACCCAGGCGGCGGACCGAATTTCCAGAAACTGCTGAAAAACCGAGATTTCCCGGAAAAAACGGCGGGCCGCGGCGTTACGCGGTCCGTCGTTTTTGTCATGCCGGGCGGTTTGGTGGAAAACTTCCGGAAAAAGTATGGGGGTTTGGCAGATTTGACTTGATTTACCGGTTCGATCAGTATATAATAAGGGGTAAGTATGGCTCTGCCCTGCTTTGGAGGAAAAGACATGCGAATCAAAAACTGGAAAAAAGAGGTATGGACGATTCCCAATCTCCTGAGCCTGTTCCGTCTGGCGCTGATCCCGGTGTATGTGGTGATCTATCTCAACGCGGAAAAACCTGCCCATCACTTTCTGTCCGCCGCCATCTTGGCGGTGTCCTGCCTGACGGACATGATCGACGGAAAAATCGCCCGCAAATACAATATGATCTCCACCCTGGGCAAAATCCTGGACCCGGTGGCGGACAAGGCCACCCAGTTCACCCTGATTATCTGTCTGGCGGTGAAGTACCCGGTGCTGTGGTATCTGATGGGCCTATTCGTGGTGAAGGAGGGCTTCCAGCTCATCGCCGGGAGCATCAGCCTGAGCAAAGGCCGGATGCTGGACGGGGCGCTGCTCACGGGCAAGATCTGCACCACCATTTTGTTCATCAGCCTGATCTTCCTGGTGCTGGTGCCGCAGCTGGCGGAGAAAACCGTGACCATCATCGCCATTGTGGACAGCCTGTTTATGCTGGTCGCCTTCGGAGACTATCTCATCGCCTATTTCTGGAAGGGCGCAGACAAGATCCACGATTTAAAGCCGGAAGAGTAAAAGTAAAAAAATACGCGGCGGCCAAACTGGCCGCCGCTTTGGTATGTTTGTTGAGCGTTCAGACGGGGCCTGTCACAGGTACGCCGTCGGCTTATCCGCAGAATTTCCACGGCATCGGTTTTCCCCGCCCCATCTGTATCTCTGAAGATAGTATACCACAGATTTAGGAAAAGTGGTGAACTTTTTTTGAATTATCTCTGAAAAATTTGTAGAAAATGATTATCCCAACTTAATCATTTTGCACAGCACCCGGTAGCCGAACAGGCAGAAGGAGCCCCGCAGCTTCCAGGGCATCCAATAGACGAAGATGGGCAGGCCCTTGGTACGCAGATACTTGTACAGCTTCGGATCGTTTTCCTTGATGTGCGCCCACAGCTCCTCGTAGGCCTGCTTCCGCTCCGGCGCGTCCCCGCCGCTGCAGCAGAACATGATGGTGTTCATCATGATGGCCCCCAGGCAGTGGAGCATATAGTTCCGGAGGCCGGATTCGTAGGTCATGATCTGGTCGTAGGAGTAGGCGTCCAGCATCAGGCGCATCACCCGGATCTGCTGGTCATAACGAGTAATAATATTTTTCTCTGTTACCGACTGGTCCCCCCGGCCAATGAAATAGTGGTACAGGTCCACGTCCAGGTAGTAGAGCTTCTTGGCGTGGGGCAGCGGGTAGTAGGCGAACAGGTTGTCCACATAGAAGGTGTGCTCCGGCAGCTCCACCCCGCAGTCCCGCAGCAGCTGGGTCTTGTACATGACGCTGTGCATCAGCAGCACCTGGGCGCCGTAGAAGGGCTTGACCTCGCTCCAGGTGAACAGCCGCCCTACCGGGAAGTGGGACCGCCACTCCCGGACGAACTGGGTTTGGTCCTGGGCGTGGTCATAGATGAAGTTGGTAAAGTACAAATCGGCCTCGATACCCTTAGAGACATGGCCCCGGACGGTGTCCAGCAGGGCCTTGAGGGCTTTCTCATCCACCCAGTCATCGGAGTCGATGACCTTGTAATACAGGCCGGTGGCCTCCTTCAGGCCCCGGTTGACGCCGGAGCCGTGCCCGCCGTTGGGCTTGTGAATGGCCCGGACGATGGTGGGATACCGTTCGGCAAAGCTGTCGGCGACGGCGGCGGTATTGTCCTTGGAGCCGTCGTTGATGATAAGAATCTCCACTTCCTCCCCGCCGGTCAGCAGAGTCTCCACCGCATGGTGGAGGTAATCCTGGGAATTATAGCTGGGAATGGCGAAGCTGATGAGTTTCATAAGGGGCGGTCACATCCTTTCTGACAATAGCATACCACATTTTGGCTCAAAATGGAACCCCCGCGGCGGAATTGATTGAAAAAATAACGGAAACTTAAAGATTCTTTCGAGGGAAAGGGGCATACTAGCATCAGAAAGGAGGGAGTTTTATGGAATGGAAAGGATGGGCCCTGGCGATGGGGATCGGCGCCACGGCGGGCGCTGTGGCGATCCTGATGATGCCCCGCACCAACCCTGCCCGTCGGCTTGCCGCCCAGGCCGCCGACAAGGTAGAGGATGCCGCCTGGAAGGTGTCCGACAAGATCAGCCAGAAGTTCGACTAAGCAGCCTCCTGCGGGCTGCCCCCGCCGGTCTGAGGGCCATCGCGCCGCCCGGTAACGCCGCCGCGGCGGGGTGATGGCCCTCCCCTATTTTTGGGGCTTGCTTTTTCCTCCGTTTGAGCGTATGATGGAGGAAAAAGGGGGCGAAGTTCTTGGGTTGGAGTTTTTGGGGCGGTTTTCTGGCAGTGGCGCTGATCCTGACCGTGGCGGGCGTCCTCCTGTGGAATCGGATCCGGGCGTTTTCCCGGCGAATTTTCGGCAGGCCGGACCTTCTGGGCGCTCTGGAGGCGCTGGAGGATCCCGCCCAGGCCGCTCCCCGCTCCCTCAATGGGATGGACCGGCTGCTGCTGCCCCAGATCCTCCGGGATTTCCCGGATTTTGACCTGCGCCAGGCCAAGGAGGCCGCGAAAGCCTATCTGCGGGAGAACCTGGCGGGAAAAGAGGAGCTGCAGATCCACAACGTGGTGCTTTCCCAGTATTTTCCCGCCCTGGTGGAGAAGACCATGGTTTTTCAGGCCGCTGTGAGCTTCCGGGAGGGCGGCGCCACAGTCCAGAAGCGGTATGATCTGAGCTATGCCTACCGGTTGCCCGGCGGCGCCGGCGCCAACTGCCCAAACTGCGGAGGCGTCCTGGCGCCTGGGCAGCTGCAATGCGCCTACTGCGGCACTTGGGTCGCAAATCCCATGAGCGCGGTCTGGTCTTTCACCCGAATGGAAGAAACGTAAAAGGGATGGCAGGCGCCATCCCTTTTTATGATTTCTATATTGTAGATGCTCCTCGTTGATTCTTGTCTCTTGCTTGCGCTTTGGGAGTGCGGCGGCTTTCATTTCATCAGTTCGTCAGAAAGGCGCAGGATCTCCGGGGCCAGCTTTGCCCGCTTGCGTTTGACCATATGGTTGTAGAGCGGGTAGGCCGCGATCACGCCGATGACGCCGATCACACC
>CANRQC010000098.1 GCA_947632695.1 uncultured Oscillospiraceae bacterium
CGTGTGTTGTTGAGTCCCAGGCTGTGAAGCCTCAGGATCTCCTTGTAATTGGTCATATGCAGACCTCCTTCAATGAATTGCATCAACGATGCGAACTCATTATACAGGAGGTGTAGGACTTGCGGAATGCGTGTAGGATTTCGGCGGTCAGGGTGTAGGACCTCAGCGGTCAAAGTGTATGGTTGCACGCGGCGGATTCATCCGCGAAAAGTCAACCCACATCCTCACCAAAATCTGCGTCGCCGTAAACAAAGAAATACAGCGTGTGCGGTTTCTTCCTGACGGGAAAAATCAGGAGAGCGCCCCCCTGCTTTCGCTTCATGAAAGCAGGGGGGCTTGACAGTTCTGGCGGGGCTGAACGCCCCGCCAGATTCATAACAATAAAATAGGAATATTTGGCTTATACGCATTCGACATGATGATATTTGACTATCAATTCATCTGAAATGATTTGATACTGCTTGGATCTGTCTACATGGGACCAAGGGGTTCCAGAACGATGCGTAAAAGCAACAAGGGTGCTTGCAGGATACTTCCCATATTTTTCAATGGTTTTATCAATGGACAAAAGTTTCTCGGCTCCGTCTTCTGCAAACAGGATGCGGCTCCTTATAGGCAATTCTTTTACCCCGGCATGAATGCTACTGTCAACATCAGATCCCCATGACTTAACATATTGGGAGCCGCTTCGCTTGAATGCCTCATAGACGCTTTCAACAACGGGACCATAATCAAACGCATAGATTTTATCTACAAATAGGCGTTTAGAATGCTTGCACAGATAATCAGCGTATGCAAAATAAACGAGCTTCTCCAACGACAAATGAGTACACTGCGTTTTTGAAAGAATATAATTCGCGACATCCAGCCCAGACAGGATCCGGCCTTTACTGATTTTCTCTGAAAATTCCGTTACCGACCTAGTGCACTCAACATCTTCGAAAAATGGATCAAATTCTTTGACAGACGTCCAAGAAGCAGATTCCGTTTCAATGAGATGCGTTGAAAGAGGAACATCCTTCCCGCAGCTTTTTCTGATTTCTTTAATAATTAACGCGATCTCTTCGCGGTTGAGTAAGCTGACCTCCGTGATATCCAATGCAACACGAGTGCCGTCGGTATATGAACTACTCATAATAATATAATGCTTAACCATCGATGAATCCTCCTTCCTTGCTTTCTTTCTCCCAAGTAGTATATCCTTGCTTATATTTTTTGTGTGATTCAAAATTGCTTTCAGCATCACATTTGTTCCAGATTTGTAGTTCCCATGGGTATGACTGATTGTCCTCTTTGAAATACAGATGGACACCTTTGTAATTAAGTTTGGATGAGTCGATGCATCTATACTTATCTTGATAAACTTCTTTTACAAACGCATGAATCTCGTCAAATGTCAAGGGAGTTTCTAAGAAGATTCTGAAGCCAAACAAATCATTGATACACTTGTTGATTGGAATCTTACCAAATTCATGCCCGGCGGTCTTATAGTTCTGTATCTTGAACTCGATGGAATTCTGTGCTTTTACCCGCGTTGTAACCTGGTAGGAGCATACCGAGGAAAGTTGCAAAGAGATATCTGCACTTCTCTCGTTCAAGAGTTGGACATAGTCACTAATACTTTTGTAAATTGCTCCATTCACATCAATGTCAGCGACTAGGAGCCTCTTCAGGTTTATCCTTGGGCTGTTCCTGCACAGCCATTCCTTTGTGACCTCACTATACGCCGACTGGATGTAGTCAATTAAACTTTTAAGTTCCTCAAAAACACTAATCATTGTAAATTACCTCATTAATATTATAGCCCTGATCTGCACATTCGTCAATCACTCAAAAGGACGCTTCTATAAAATTATTGTAGACGTGAATTTGGATTAGGTGAGTGTGTTGAATAACATTTCCACACAGGATTTTCAAAGCAACCGGATTCAATTGCCATGCGAATTGTATCACAGGGCAGGAAAACACAATTATGGGTTTGTCAATGATGTGTGACAGGATGAAAAAGAGGTATGCTATTGATTACGTCCAGATGGACAATGGCCCCGAGTTCACCAACAGGCATAACTCTCAGAGCACAAATAGAGACTGATAATTATTTTGAATCATTTTGGGAGATTTCCGGCCCTTTTTGTTCCGAAAACAATGCTTTCCGGCGCTCTTTTCTCCACTGTCTCCGCTCCTTCCGGACCAGACTGTGGGATGGAATGTGGTCGAAAAAAGGCTCCCCAAACCGTTCGCCGTTTGGGGAGTCTTCCACTGTCTGCATGGTACCTCTGAATCCGCGAAAAGTCAACCCACATCCCCGTCAAAATCTGTGCCACCGTAAACAAAGAAATACGGCGTGTGTGGTTGATTATTTTTCTTCCTGACGGGAAAAAATTGGGGAAAGCCCCCCTGCTTTCATGACGTGAAAGCAGGGGGGCTTTGACAGGTTCTGGCGGGGCTGAACGCCCCGCCAGAACCATTGAGATATCTTTATGACTGAGCGGATTACTTGATGAAGCTGACGTGCTTGCAGATCTCCTCAACAGCGGCATCCTTCTTCTGGTTAAAGACCACCTTGTTCTCCTCGAACATATTCCGGCCCTGGGTGTCGATGGAGACAATCAGGGGGCCAAATTCCTTGACCTTGCAGCACCAGAGGGTTTCGGGCATCCCCAGCTCATCCCAGTGATGCTCGGCGATGCGCTGGACCTCGGTGGCGGCCACCACGGCGCAGCCGGCGGGGAACACGCAGTGAATAGCGCCAAACTCCTTGCAGGCCCGCTCGGTGTTGGGACCCATGCCGCCCTTGCCCACGATGACCCGGACGCCGGTGGCCTTGGTGAACTCATACTCGAACTTCTCCATCCGCATGGAGGTGGTGGGACCAACGGACACCATCTCATAGGCGTCCTCCTGGCCCTCGATGGGCCGGACAATGGGGCCGGCGTGGAAGATGGCCTTGCCCCGGATGTCGTAGGGCAGCTCCCGGCCGCCCTCTACCAGGCGGCGATGGGCCACGTCCCGGCAGGTCATGAGATCGCCGTCCAGCCAGACGATGTCGCCGATCTTGATATCGGCCAGGTCCTCCGCCGTGATGGGCGTTACGAGGACTTTCTTTCCGTTTCTGATTTCTACCATTACAGCTGCACCCCCGAATGTGTTGTCACAGTGGCGTTAAGGTCCTTGTCAAAAATCACATGGCCGCGGCGATGGGACCAGCAGCCCACGTTGACGGCGACGCCGATGGCGGAGGGATGGCGGGCGGTGTTCTCGATGTGGACGCCCATCACCGAGTAGTTGCCGCTCATGCCCTGGGGCCCCAGGCCAATGGCGTTGATGCCATCCTCCAGCAGCTTCTCCATCTTGGCGGCCCGCTCGTTGGGATTGTGGCTGCCGAGAGGCCGCATCAGGGCCTTCTTGGACAGCAGCGCCGCGGTCTCCACGCTGGTGGCGACGCCCACGCCCACCAGCAGGGGCGGACAGGCGTTCAGGCCGTAGCTGGTCATCTGATCCATAACGAACTGCGTCACGCCCTCGTAGCCCGCGCCGGGCATCAGGACCATGGCCTTGCCGGGCAGCGTGCAGCCGCCGCCGGCCATGTAGGCGTAGATCTCGCAGTGGTCGTCTTCGGGGACGATGTCCCAGAAGACGGTAGGCGTGCCCTTGCCCACGTTGCGCTTGGTGTTGTACTCGTCAAAGGTTTCCACGCTGTTGTGGCGCAGGGGCGTGGCGAAGGTGGCCTTGACCACAGCCTCTTTGAGCAGGGCCTCCAGCTCGCCGATCAGGGGGAAGTTGACGCCGCACTTGACCCAGAACTGGAGCACGCCGGTGTCCTGGCAGCTGGGGCGGTTCAGGGCCACCGCCTGCTCCTGGTTTTTGAACATGGTGTCGTAGATGGTCTTGGCCAGGGGACTGGTCTCCTTCTCCCGGAGCTCGGAGAGCTTGGCGATGACGTCGTCGGGCAGCTTGATGCCGATGTAGCCAACGAACTTGGCCATCTTGTCGGTCATCAGCTGTACACTTTCTGCTTTTGTCATGAAATGACCTCCTTGTTATGTAGTGGTGTTCTTAGATGTCAATAGGACGAAACGATTATTTACCTCCGAAGACTTTTGGAAATTACTGAAGGAAAAACCTCTGCTTGGCATCTGTTATCTAATCTGATTCACAAGAGAGAGATTCCAATCATTGGGGAAATCCCTATGGATGCGGAAAGTATACTTGAAGCTACTAATCGGATATATGAAGATATTGAGGACTTTGATTATGATACTCTTTGTTCTTACGCTCGTTGCAATGCAAATCTTATTCGTTTGTATGATGAAGCACAAAGTAATTACGAGAAATTACAGATATATCGCATGTTATTTGATCCAACCCGAGAAGAACATATAATGAGAAAATTCCTCAACGAGATATACCATATTGAAAATGACTATTTGTTTCAGTTAGATCCAACTCGATATAACAGCATACCAAATTACATAATCTCTGAATGTGATCGAGCGATAGATGATATAAGGGAAGGGGCTTAACTATGTCTGAGGAATCAATAAAAAATACATTAAAAGCGCGGTTTGCAGCCCCACTCTGGGACTTCTACAAGCGCCGGATTATCTTCTGGCACGATGAAGACCGGGAGTTTGAGACTATGCTGGATGAGTTGGACATACCGGGCGTCACGATTATCAAGTTGACTGGCACGAATAACTTTGCCGTCAAGAAGCTGCTGCTCCATGACGATCTGACGGGGAACTATCTCGTCTATGACCCGTTTTCCTATGCGCAACCACAAGACGACTGGATGCGGGACATAGAGCATTTCAGTGAGGAATACCGCGCCGACTACTACTCTATCCTTATGAGTGAGTTGAACATCGACCCGAAACCGGCAATGCGCAAGACCGTCAAGCTCTATGCGGATTTCTTCAAGAATAAGCAGCGCACAGAAAAGTTGAAAAAGATCGGACGTGTCTATGAGACCCCGTTGCAGCTCCACATTGACATTATGGCTGTCCTCGCCGGATTGAGCGGCGGCACAGCTCAGGATGTCATTATCGCCGTGCTGGAGGGCGGCTTGGACGAAGAAAACAACAGCGCCCTGAATGCCATCCGGCAGTTTGGCAACATAGAAGCGTTCTGGCAGCTTGTCCACAAATACACGGGATTTATCCACAGCGACGAGATGCCTCTTGGCTTCCTTGCCTCCCATATTCTGCTGACGGCGCTCTCCCAAACGATGAACCCCAGTGTTTTGAAAGGCTTGGAGCGGTTTATTTCCGAGTCCAATAAAGCCTACTGTTACAGTATCGTCCATGAGTGGCGAAACCGGGAGGACAATTCCGAGCTGTTCCATCTTTGCCGCACGGTGGAGCAGGAACTAAAGCTCCCCGCCCGGTTTGAAAAACAGGAGATCGAGACCCTGCTTACCGGCGACATCTTCCCGGCCATACATGAGACCATTCTGAAACGCTTCTTTACGGAAGTGGCGGATCAGGTCGTCAAGGTTGACCTTATGCTGAAAACGGCAGACAACCGACGCACCTCCGGGTGGTGTGAACGCTACACCTACTACTACGATTGCCTTTACTACATCGCCAAGATGCAGGAGTTTTATCAGGCAAATGCCGGGGGCTTCCATATCGTTGAGCCGAAGAATATCTGGAAGCTATACACGGATAAAGCCTATGAAATGGACAGCTTCTACCGGCATTTCCACTTTGCTTTTGGAAGCTCCCTCAATGACAGTAATCCTTTGCTGGAGGACAGCCTGAAACACGCCGCCGATTATGTAGAGGGGCTTTATCAGAACTGGTTTTTGAAAGGACTGTCTGACTGCTGGACAAATGCCGTCGCGGACGACCTGACAAGGATCGGCTATGTGTCGGAGATCGTCAAACAGCGCGATTTCTTCCGCCGTTACATAAAGCCAACTGCAAACAACTCTCGCGCCTTTGTCATTATCTCCGATGCCCTCCGCTACGAGGTAGCGATGGAACTTTGTGATAATATCACGAGAACGACAAGAGGATCGGCAAAGGTTGCGGCTGTGCAATCCGTTTTCCCGTCGATCACGAAGTTTGGAATGGCTTCCCTGCTTCCCGGCAAGGAGCTGTCCGTAAACGACGGCATGGAGGTCCTTGTGGACGGTCAACGCACAAATAATACTTTAGAACGTGAAAAAATACTGAGGAACAGTGTGGAGAATTCCATAGCGGTCAGACACGATACGCTACTTAGTATGACCACGGATCAAATGCGTGAACTGACGCGTGGAAAAGATGTCATTTATATTTACCATAACTGGATTGATGCTATTGGGGATGACTTAACAACAGAAAGAAAAGTCTTTGAAGCATGTTCTTATACAATTCAAGAATTAACGAACCTCGTTCAATCCTTGATAAATAAAGGAAATGCGACGAGTATCTTCATTACTGCCGACCACGGCTTCCTTTACACATATAGTCCCCTCGCAGAGAGCGACAAATTGAGCAAAAACGCTTTTTCAGGCAACATTTATGAGGCAGGACGCCGGTATGCCATTGCAACACCAGACACCACAGCGGACTATTTACTGCCGGTGCAGATGGACGGGGAAATCGCCGGGACGAAGGTTTTGGGCTTTACGCCGCGAGACACCACCCGCATTAAGGTGACAGGCGGCGGTGAGAACTATGTCCACGGGGGCATCAGCTTACAGGAGATGCTCGTCCCGGTGATCGTCTATAAGAATCTCCGGGCTTCCAGCAAAAAGTACGTCGAAGTCTCCAATGCGGAGCTGAAGCTCCTGAGCGAGAGCAGAAAGGTCTCCAATCTCCTATTCTCTCTCGACTTCTTCCAGCGCCAGCCCATCGGAGAAAAGATACAGCCATGCGCCTACACAATCTATATGACCGACGATGAGGGCAAGGTTATCAGCGACAGGCAATCGGTGATTGCAGACCGCACCAGCACCAATGCTTCCGAGCGGGTGTTCCGTGTACGGCTGAACTTGAAAGCCGGGGCTTATGACAAGAATAAGATATACCGGCTTGTGATCGCAAATGATACCGATGTTCCGCAGGAAGTGGAATTTCACATCGACATCGCTTTTGCGGACGATTTTGGATTTGATCTGTAAGGAGGCGGCAGGATGGAAAGCTATGAAGATACCAGCTTAATGACTGAGGAACAGTCTGGACTGAACTGGAAACTGCGCCAGACTTTTGACGGCAGGATCGTCCGCAAAGACCTGACGAAGAAGATTAAAGAAGGAGCAAATGTCCCTGTCTA
>CANRQC010000099.1 GCA_947632695.1 uncultured Oscillospiraceae bacterium
CTTCTTGGTCATCAGATTGCTCAGGGAGAGGGTAAAGGCGGTGAGGGCGGACATGGAGGCCCGGCGGCCCTTGCCGCCGGCCTCCACCTGTTCCTCGCTGTCGTCATAGGGGTCGGAGTCAGCGGTGATTTTTCCGTCCAGCAGCCGGACGGTCCGGGTGGCGTACCGCTCCGCCAGCTCCGGGTTGTGGGTGACCATGATCACCAGCCGGTCCCGGGCGATTTCCTTCAGAAGCTCCATGACCTGGACGGAGGTCTCCGAGTCCAGGGCGCCGGTGGGCTCGTCGGCCAGGAGGATCTCCGGGTCGTTGACCAGGGCCCGGGCGATGGCCACCCGCTGCATCTGGCCGCCGGAGAGCTGGTTGGGCTTTTTATGGAGCTGATCGCCCAAGCCCACCTTTTCCAGGGCGGCGGCGGCCCGGCGGCGGCGTTCCGCCCGCTTGACGCCGGACAGGGTCAGCGCCAGCTCCACGTTGGCCAGTACGGACTGGTGGGGGATCAGATTGTAGCTCTGAAACACAAAGCCCACAGAATGGTTCCGGTAGGTGTCCCAGTCCCGGCTTTTGAATTTTTTGGTGGAGCGACCCCGAATGACCAGATCTCCGGAGGTGTACTGATCCAGGCCGCCGATAATGTTCAGAAGGGTCGTCTTGCCGCAGCCCGAGTGGCCCAGGATCGCCACAAATTCCGAGGGCCGGAAGGCAATGCTCACCCCCCGGAGGGCGTGGGTGATGTTGGCGCCCACCCGGTAGTCCTTGACCACATTGGTTAATTTCAGCATACGCGTTTCACCTCAAATTCATTTTCATTCTATGCTAACAAACGGATATGAACGGAGTATGAACGGCTGGGGATTTTTTACAAAAAATGGGGACAATATTTTGACGAACCATCCAAAAAAGGGCGCTCCCCCGGAGGAGAGCGCCTGATTAGAAACACTTACTTTAGTCGTCCAGCGCCGGCCGGGAGGTATCCAGCACAGTCAGGGGATCAAACATCCCCTGGAAGTAGTCCGTATGCTCCCGCATGGTCTGGCCGGTCACCAGCAGCCGGCCCTGGCGGACGTACTCGCTGGTGATGTTGGCCCAGGGGGCGGAGGTCTGGCAGAAGCTCAGATAGTAGTGGAAGCCCGCCTGCTTCAGCACCTCGTAGGCGGCGCCGGAGTAGGTGTCCCCGATGTCGGAGTTCCGGGCGTAGACCAGCACGTCGGTCTCGCCCAGTACGGGGACGATCTCGCTGTTCCACTTGTCCAGATCGGCCTGGATCTCCGAGGCGTTGAACTCTCCGTAGGACTCGTTGCCGTAGGTGTAGCAGGCCAGGATGTACCCCCGGTCCCGCAGGGCGTTGACCACTCTCTGGGCCCCTTCCACCTGCTGATTGTAGTAATCGGAACCCTTGTCCCGGCCGTCGGAGTCGATGCGATAGCCGAAAATCCCGTCGTAGCCGGAGACCGCCAGCACCGCCCGGGCGCCGCCGAAGGAGAAGTCGCTGTGCTCCTGGATAAAGGATTCCAGAATGGGCACCAGGTCGTAGTTGCCGGTGACGGTGGTTCCGCTGCTGTCCACCAGCTCACAGGTGAACTGGCCGTAGTCGTCCACCAGCAGACGGCTGGCGAAGCCGGCGGCGTCCTTGTCCGGATTGCCGTCCCCGTCGCTGTCGGTCATGTACTGATAATAGTTGACCTGGGTCTCGGTGATCATCAGGGGCTTTTTCCCCGCGGGGAGATACAGCTTTTTCGCGGTGTACACATCGTTGCCGTCGGCGTCCTTGGTGACCTCCACAAAGTCGTTGTAGTCCACCAGCATGTACCCGTTGTCGTAGAGCTGCTGCAAAATCTTGGAGAACTCCTCGCAGGTGACAAAGTTGCGGTTATAGGAATCGCCGTACTCGGCGTTGTTCCAGGCCCGCTGGGGATCGGCGATGAGCAGATGAAAGGACAGATGGACCACCTGGTCCAGGCTCTCCCATTCGGTCATCTCCGAATAAGCGTTGGCGTATTTGTCCCGCTTGACCGCCAGCTCCGGATACGCGGTGGGGTCGCCGGAGAAGCTGTCGATCACCTTGATGGCGCCCACATAGTCATATTGCAGCGCCAGCGCCTCGGAGCGGTTGAGGATATCCACCACCTCCGCCTCCAGAAGGCTGGCCTGCCGGGCGCTCTCCTCCTTGGCGATGGATTCCTGCCGGGCCTGCTCCGCCTTCTGGGCGTTGGAGCGGCCCACAGCGCCGACGATAAAAATGACGATCATGATCAAAGCCGCCGCGATAAAGATGATCGGCAGATAGTTTTCCTTAAAGACCTGCGCCTGCGAGGGCCGCCGCCGTCTGACGGGGCGGGTGAATTCGCTGCCGGACGCGTTGGTGGATTCGCTGCCGGACTCATTAGTGGATTCATTGGTGAACTCATCCATGGCATATCCCTGCCTTTCCAAAATATGAGAATACTAACAGTATATCACGCGACCGTTTAAAAAGCAAGTCGAAACCCGGGGGTTTTCCCTGGTTTTTCCGGTCCGGCAGCGAAAAAGAGCCGAAAAACAGGCGCCGGAAGGGGGAAAAGCCGGACCTTACCGCCGAATGGCGAATTCCACCGGCTGAGACGCGGGCTGCTCTAAAAGCTCCGGATGGGTCAGCAGCTCCCGGACCAGGGCCACGGTGCCGGAGTAGTAGTAGCCGTCGGCGATCCGCTCGTCCAGCGTTACCCCCAGGGGCAGCACCTGGTGAACATCCGCCTGCCCGTCGGGGCCGTAGTCCGCGTTATAGTGGATCCGGCCCACCACCACGAAGCAGGAGTTGGTGCCCCAGTTGACCAGATGGTGGTAGCCGCAGTTCAGGCCGATGGAACCTAAGTTGCTCAAAAATACCGCCGCGTGGTTGGGATCGGTGGCGATCATATCCTGAGGGGCCATGCCGAATTTGTCCAGCCAGCGGACGAATTTCACGACCCCCACGGTGATGAAGTGGGGCAGCTTCACCAGCAGATCCATGGCGCCGGTGGAGGCGTCCTTCACGTCCTCCCGGCGGGTGGCGTGGATCACGTCCAGGATCTTCTGGTGGTAGGTGTCGATGGTGTCCCCGGGGTCCATTTCCAGAAAGGCCAGTCCCTCCTCGGACTTGTCCTCAAACTTCTTCTTCACCACAAAGGCCACGGTCACGTTATTCCGCTGGTAGAGCTTGTTGTTGCAGATAAACCGGTTCATTCTGGGCCGCAGGATGAAGGCCCGGGCGATGGCGGCGCTGACCAGATGAAAGTAGGTGTAGCGGTCGTCGTGGGGCAGATCCTTGTTCTTCTTCTCCAGATAGGCGTCCAGGGGCCGTAGGTCCACGTCGATACTGACGTAAGCCTCGTTGTCCGCCCGGTTGGGCATCAGCGGCGGCATGATTTGATGCAGCGCCGGCAGGTCTCGGAGCCAAACGGCGTCCCGCCGGTCGCCCCATTTGTGTTTTTGAGTCATGGTGCTTCGTCTCCTTCCAGGGCCCATCATACCAGAAAAAGGAACAAATTGCAATCCCTTTTCCCAAGTTGCGCTATTGACAAATCCTTAAATCGGCGTATAATGTGTGAAAAAAAGCCGGGGAGGCTGTCAAAATGGAAAAGCTGCGGGCATTTCTGCGGCGGAAGGACATTGTTTTTTCCGCCAAGCGGTATGGGATCGACGCCCTGGGGGCCATGGCCCAGGGCCTGTTCTGCTCCTTGCTGGTGGGCACCATCGTCAAGACCCTGGGCCAGCAGCTGGGGCTGGAATTTCTGATCCAGGTGGGGGACTTCGCCTCGTCCATGAGCGGGGCGGCCATGGCGGTGGCCATTGGCTACGCCTTGAAGGCCCCGGCCATGGTCCTGTTCTCCCTGGCAACCGTTGGCTATGCCGCTAACGCCCTGGGCTCCACTACCTTGTCCGGCGGCAGCGGCGCCGGGGGCCCTCTGGCGGTGCTGTTCATCGCCATTGTGGCGGCGGAGTGCGGCAAGGCCGTGAGCAAGGAGACCAAGGTGGATATTTTGGTGACCCCCCTGGTGACCATCCTGGTGGGGGTGGGCCTCTCCGTCTGGTGGGCCCCGGCCATCGGCACGGCGGCCTCCGCCGTGGGAAATTTCATCCAGTGGGCCACAGTCCTGCAGCCCTTCTGGATGGGCATCCTGGTGTCCGTGGCGGTGGGCATGGCCCTGACCCTGCCCATTTCCTCCGCCGCCATCTGCGCCGCCCTGAAGCTGACGGGCCTGGCCGGCGGCGCGGCGGTGGCGGGGTGCTGCGCCAATATGGTGGGCTTCGCCGTGCTGTCCTTCCGGGAGAACCGGTGGGGCGGCCTGGTGAGTCAGGGCCTGGGCACCTCCATGCTGCAAATGCCCAACATTCTGAAAAATCCTCGGGTCTGGCTTCCGGCGATCCTCACCTCCGCCATCACCGGCCCCCTGGCCACCTGCGTGTTCCACCTGGAGATGAACGGTCCCCCGGTGTCCGCCGGCATGGGCACCTGCGGTCTGGTGGGGCAGATCGGGGTCCTCACCGGCTGGGTGGCCCCCAGCGCCGAGGCCGTGTCCGCCGGCGCTGCGGCCATTTCCCCCACCTTTTTCGACTATCTGGGCCTGGTCCTGATCTCCTTCGTCCTTCCGGCCCTTCTGTGCTGGGCCTTTGGCTTCCTGTTCCGGAAGCTGGGCTGGATCAAGCCGGGGGACCTGAAGCTGGATTGACCGCCGGGAGGGGACGAGGATGGTAACGCTGCGGCACTTTGCCCCGTCTGACGCCCCCGCTTTGCGGGAGGCCCAGGGCGGCGGATACAGCCTGGAAGAGACGGAGGAGTTGATCCGCGCCTGGAATACCCAGGAATTTCAGAGCCGGTATTTTGAAATGTTCGCTGTTCTTTGCGGCGGGCGGATCGTGGGCGAAATCTCCCTGTTTTGCCATTCACCCAGCGTTCTGGAGCTGGGGCCGGAGATTTTCCCGGCCTTTCGGCGGCAGGGCTTCGGCCGGGCCGCCCTGTCGCTGGCTCTGGAAGAGGCCAAAAAGAGGGGCTTCAAAATCGCCGCCCAGCAGGTGCGGCGGGACAATCTTGCCAGCATCGCCCTGCATAACAGCCTGGGCTTTGAGACTGACGGCTATGTTTACCGCAATCAAAAGGGCCGCGAAGTGCTCCTGTTCCTAAAGCCCCTCTTTTGACTGCTCCTTATAAATCAGCGGCTTTCCAAACAGATCGCCCCGCGCCGGTTTCCCGGCGCGGGGTAGGCATTTTTCATGCTTCAATTCTGATGTTTGGGGTGAACCGTGAGCGGTTTCAGCTTCGTTCGTAAATCATCCGCAGCTCGGTATTGGACGTGCCAAGCAGGATTTCCGCTTCGGTCCCGTCAAAATGAAATCCATACCGCTTATAGAACCGGATGGCTCTTTCGTTTCCTTTCAGCACCCATACCGCGATTTTTTGGTAATCCGAAAGCGCGTGAAAGGCGGCGTTCATCAGTTCATATCCGATCCTTTTGCCGTGATACGCCGCAAGGACGTAGAGCGCGAAAACCTCCCCATGGGCAGGAAGCGTCTCGTCCCGATAGGGGCCATATCCTACAAAACCGACGACCTTTTCCCCATCTTTGGCAACGAGGATATTGTCGGGCCACTTATGCGCGATCTTTATACATTTTTCGAGGGTGTGCCGCTCCATATACCCATCGTCAACAAGACCCGTGTACGTTTCGTGCCAGGATTTGTAATGAACATATCCCTTGCCGTTCATTTCATCCTCGCTCTCCATGGGTTTGATGATATAGCCACCCATTTTTACCTCCCTAATTTCCCTTGCCGAACAGCCTCCCGGGTCACGCCTCCGCCTCGGCCTCGGCCATCCGCTGGGCCACGCCCATGACCACGGCGGCGCACCGCCGGGCGGCGGCGGCCTCAAAGGTGGGGTAGTCCACCTCCGCGCCGCTGTCGGCCTTGTCGGAGATGGCCCGGAGGATGACAAAGGGAATCTGGTTTACATAAGCCGACTGGGCAATGCCGGCCCCCTCCATTTCGGTGCAGAGACCGCTGGTGAGGCTGACGATGGCGCTCTTCCGCTCCTCCCGGCTGACGAACAGATCCCCGCTGGCCACCCGGCCCACCTTCACATGGCCGGGATGGACCGCCTCGGCGGCGGCGAAGGCGTAGGCCAGCATCGTCTCGTCGGCGGGGAAGGTCCGGGGCATCCCCGGCACCTGGCCCTGGACGTAGCCAAAGTGAGTGCAGTCAAAGTCGTGGTACATGGCGTCCTGGCTCACCACCAGATCCCCAATGTCCAGGTCCGGGCAGAGGGACCCGGCGATGCCGGTGTTCACCAGATGGGTGACGCCAAAGCAGTCGATGAGGATCTGGGCGCAGAGGGCGGCGTTGACCTTGCCCACGCCGCACCGGGCCACCACCACCTTCTGGCCCTGGAGAGAGCCCAGGAAGAAGGGCTTTCCCGCCTTGGTTGTCTCTGTCAGGCCAACCATTTGTTCCTTCAGAAGGGCCACTTCCACATCCATGGCCCCGATGATTCCAAGGATCGACATCTTCATGCTCCTTTCGGGTAGACACTGTGGGCCTGGTCCAGATTCTCCAAAATGCCCACATACCGCCCGGCCCAGTATTTGGCCATGGGCAGATTCATGTCCAGATAGTTCCCGCAGTCGGCGGGGCTGGCCCCGGGGATGGGTCCGTCGTAGTCCCGGATGAAGCGGAAGCAGGCCGTTACCAGGGGCGCGGCGTCCTGGGAGCTCAAATCCTCGGAAAGAAGCAGGTAGAATCCGGTCCGGCAGCCCATGGGGCCAAAGTAGAGTACCCGGTCCTTCCACACCGGGTCGTTTCGCAGGTAGGTCGCCGCCAGATGCTCGATGGCGTGGACCTCGGCGGTGTTCATCACCGGCTCCATGTTGGGCCGGGTGAGCCGCAGATCGAAGGTGGTGACGGTTTCCGCGCCCACTTTGTCCTTCCGGGAGACGTAGAGCCCCGGCAGCAGCCGGAGATGGTCGATGGTAAAGCTGGTGATTTTTTCCATAGGGGGCCTCCTAAGTTTTTTCTTCATTCTAGCGCAAAACCCGTCAAAAGGCAAGAATAATCCGGCCCAACCGGCGGTTGTTTCGCCTCAACCGCCGGTTGGATACGAAAAAGAGGAAATTTAACAAATAATTGATAGCTTTTTTCCCCAATTTATGGCATGATATACCCATCGAATCGCAAGTCCAGTGGTATAAAGTCAAGGGGTGATTGAAAGAAAAATTCAGAGAAAAACAAAGGAAAAAGTGTAGATTGGCA
>CANRQC010000100.1 GCA_947632695.1 uncultured Oscillospiraceae bacterium
CCGTCGTTGGTAAAAAGGAGCAGCCCCTCCGAATCCATGTCCAGCCGGCCCACGGGATAGACCCGCTCGCCGCAGCCGGACACCAGCTGGGCGGCGTTTTTCCGGCCCAGCTCATCGGAGAGGGTGGTGACATAGCCCTTGGGCTTGTTGAGAAGAATGTACACCCGCCCGGGCGGGGGCGGGAGGGGCCGGCCGTCCAGGGTGATCCGATCCATCTCGGGATCGGCCTTCTCCCCCAGGGCGGCGGGAACACCGTTCACCGCCACCCGGCCGGCACGGATCAGCTCCTCCGCCTCCCGGCGAGAGGCCACCCCCCGCTGGGAAAGGAGCTTTTGCAGCCGTTCGGTCATGGCTCTTGGCCTCCAAACCATTTTTTCCAGAAGGGCGCCGGTTTTTCCTTTTCCGGCTCCCGCTCCACCGTCTGGCCGTAGATCAGGGGAACCTTGCCCACCGGGGTGTCCCCCAGCAAAATATGGGCAACGCCGGCGCTTTGCCCCTGGGCCACCGGAGCGTATACAAACCCCGGGCCGCTGATACGCACCGTGGGGCGCTCCTCCGAAGCCAGGGCGTAAGAAAAATCCTCCTGGGCCAGCAGCTGCACCGTCTTTGACTGGCCGCCGGCCACCTCCACCGCGCCTAGGCAGTCCCCGGCGGAGACGATTTTTCGCACCTGATACCGGGAGAAGCCCTCCTCCAGCAGCGCCTTGTGATCGGCCCAATCATTGGGATCGTTCATGGTGACGGCGATGAGCCGCCGCCCCTGGCGGGTGGCGCTGGACACCAGGATCCGCCCCGCCGCCTTGGTATAGCCGGTCTTGACGCCTTCGACGCCGTCCAGCAGCCAGAGCAGCTTGTTGTGGTTGCGCAGGCTCCGGGACCCCACCGTGACGGTCTTGGTGGACACGGTCTGTCGAAAAATGGGGTTCTTCATGGCATAGGCGGCCAGCACCGCCATATCCCGGGCGGTGGAATAGTGATCCGGGGCGTCCAGGCCGTTGGGATTGGAGAAGTGGGTGCCGGTCATCCCCAGCTGGCGGGCCTTGTCGTTCATCAGTCCGGCAAAGCCCTCCACCGTGCCGCCGCAGTAGATGGCCAGAGCCACCGCCGCGTCGTTGCCGCTGTGGAGCATCAGGCCGTAGAGAAGATCCTGGAGGGTCAGGACCTCCCCTTCCTTCAGATACATGGAGGAGCCCTCGATCCCCACGGCCTCCTTGGGAATCCGCATCCGGTCCAGGACGTTGCACTGCTCGCAGACCACCAGGGCCGTCATTATTTTGGTCGTGCTGGCGATCAGGGCCCGCCGGTCCGGCTCCTTCTCATACAGGAGCCTGCCGGTCTGGGCGTCCAGCAGCACCGCGTTCCGAGCGGAAACCGCCCAGGCGGGCATGGGCAGCATTGACACGGCGGTGAGGAATACCGCCGTGAGAAATGCGATTCGTCGTTTCATGTTTCCTCACCCCAGCCTAGTTTTGCCGGAGATGGGAAACATTATTCTTCGTTCTTGGGGGTCCGGGAGTCCAGGAAGGCGGCTACCTTGTCCAGCACATCCGGCACCATCTCCACCACCCGGTCGGCGGTGGTATTGGCCGGCGCCGCCACCGGCAGCATCCGCACGGAACCGTCCTTGATCACCAGAAAGGCGATGGGCGTCACCTTTACCCCGCCGCCGGCGCCGCCGCCGAAGGGATTCTCCTGCTTGTTTGCGTTTTTGGAGACAAAGTCGGACCCGCCTCCGGCAAAGCCCACGCTGACCTTGGAGATGGGAATAATGGTCACGTCCCCCGCCGTAATGGGCTGCCCCACCACGGAATTGACGTCGATCATCTCACGGATCTTCGCGATGGTGTTTTCCAGCATATTGGGAAGAGATTGGCTCATGTTGTGGCACCGCCTTTTCTTTGATTCATGATTTTCAGGAACTTCGCGGCCGCCCGCAGCCCGTGCCAGCCGGTGACACGGAGCAGACGGCCCACGGTAATGGTCAGCTGGGCCCGGAGGAAAATGGTGGTCTCCTGGGCCGTGAAGTCGCATTCAATGTTGATATCCCGCTTTTTGACCACGAAATACCGCTCCAGCCGGGGCCAGAGGTTCCCCACCGCCGCCCAGGCTTTTCCGTAATTTTCCGCCAGATCCGCCGGGTCGTCCCCCGCCAGGACCAGCTTGCACTCCAAAAGATCCAGACGGATATTTTTCCGGTAGCCGCTGAGCAGGTCCAGGCCGATTTTTATCAGGGGGAGGAAATCCGTGATACTGCCGCCGGCGCTCTGGGACTTTTCAGAGGATTTTTTCTTCTTTTCCGCAGGTTTTTCGGTACTCTCCGCCGGGGCGGGTTTCTTCTTTTCTTTTTTGGGGGGCTCCTCCCCCGGCAGGGGCTTCTTCTTTTTCCCGGGAAATACCTGAACTTTTACCGGCCCCGCTACCAGCAGGACCCGGGCCCCGCCGCTGTCATAGAGGACCCGCACGCCCAGGGGGAGAATGGCGATGAGCGCCAGAATGGCAAGGGTGATCCACCAGCCCATCTACTGCCCCACCTCCTCCGGGTTCAAATCTACCTTCTCAATGGGGGGAAGCTCCTCCAACGAGGTCAAACCGAAGGTCCGCAAAAAATCCGGGGTGGTCCGGTATTGAATGGGCCGGCCCGGCACCGCCAGACGCCCCGCCTCTTCAATCAGCTTCTTGTTCAGCAGAGCGGCGATGGTATAGCCGCTGTCCACGCCCCGGAGCTGCTCCACAACGGCCCGGGTGGCGGGCTGATAGTAGGCGATCACGGTCAACGCCTCCAGCTGGGCGGCGGAAAGCCGGGGCGGCTTCCGGGTCTCCAGGGCCTTGGCCACCAGATCCCCCATCTCCCCGGAGGAAACCATCTGATACCCGTCCTCCAGCCGGAGGATCCGGATCCCCCGCCGATCAAAGGCCAGCTGATCCGCCAGAGTGTCCGCCGCCAGGGCAACATCCTTTGGGTTGGCACCCAGGGCGGCGGCCAGACGGGACAGCTCCACTCGCTCCCCGGCGGCAAAGAGAATGGCCTCAATACCCCGCTGGAGTTCCAGCTGGGCCAGGTTCAGTTGCTCCATCAGACCGTCTCCTCCTCGCTTCCGGGATTGATGCGAACCTCAGGCTCGTCGTCGGCGCCGTCCTCCACCGTGACCTTCCGCTGGCGGCACAGCTCCAAAATGGCAAGGAAGGTAGCGACTACCTCGGAACGAGTGCGGCTTCCCAAGAAAAGGCTCCGAAGCCGCTCCACCCCCCGCAGGATCAGGACCCGCAGCACCTCCCCCGCCTTTTTCGTGACGGGATAGGGCTCCTTCCCTACCAGCCCCCGGAACGCGCCCTGGGGCGGAGGAAGGCTCCGCTGGTTCCGCTCCGCGATGGCGGCCAGCGCGGCGGCCAGATCGGACAGCGGGTGGCGATATCGGTAAGCCTCGTCCCGCCGCAGGGGTTCCGGTTCCTTGACAAATTGGCACCGCCCGATGTCATTTCGGGGCTCCAGATAGGAGATCGCCGTGCGGATCTGCTCCATGGCCTCCCGGCGTTGGCGCTGGGCCAGGCTCTGGCGCAAAAGGTCCAGCTCGCTCTCCGCTTCCTCCCGCTCCGCCTGGGACAGCAGCATCTTGGTCTTGATTAGCATCAGGTGGGAGGCCATGGCGATAAACTCGCTGGCGATCTCCATGTCCAGACGCTTCCGCTCCTCCAGATAGGCCAGGTATTGCTCCAAAATGGCGGAAATGGACACGTCCTGGATCTCGATCTTATTTTTGCTCAGCAGCAGGAAAATGACATCCAGAGGCCCTTCAAAATCCTCCCGCTGGTCGGTTTTTGTGCGGACGATGCCCTCCAGATGGTACTGCGGTACTGCCATGGTTCCATTTTTCCCTCTTGACTGTATATTCTTACCTATTATAGCATCGTTTTTCCCTCCGCGCAAGTATTTGAAAGAAAATTACGAATTCTTTCAAAAATATTGCATTTTAGGGAAAAGTATGATATGATAAACGCACAAGTTCTATGGGAGGGATTTTCATGGCGAAAAAACGGAACCGGTATCGGGAGATGGAGCGGTTTATGACCTACTTCCTTGCGGGGGACGGCGTCGTTTTTCTCCTGTTTTTATTGGCCTCGGGGTTGGGCGTCACTTGGCTGAAGGTGATCACCGCCCTTCTGTGCATCGGCGTGTCCGCCCTGGGCATTGGATATCTGTACTTAAGCGGAGAGCTGCTGCGGCCCAGGAGCCGCTGGATGACCGTGGGCTTCGCGGCGGTGCTGGTGTGTCTGCTGTTTTCCCTGGTGCTGCGCTACCCCAGCCCAGATCCCGCTTCCGGGAAGAAGCCCGGAACCAGCCAGACCGGCGATCAGCAGACCGACGGTCAGACAAATGGGCAGCAGAATCAGTCCACCGGCGCTCAACAGGATCAGTCCACCGGCGCACAGCAGGACCAGTCCACCGGCGGTCAGCAGGAAGGCCAGCAGAATAACGGCGACGCCTCCGGCGGGACCACAGCCGGCCAGCAGAGCGATGCTTCCGGCTCCTCGGACGCTTCCGGCGACTCCGGCGGCCAGCAGTGATCCATCCGGTCCTTTTATAAACGGCAGCATGCCCCGCGAAAGCGGGGCATGTTCTTTACCTATAAAAGCTGTTGCCGCCGATAAACTCCCGCACCAGGCTGGTGGGTGGGATCTCGTCGTCCACCTCCGCCTCCCGGACGAAGTTCAGAATCTTTACGATGGCCCGGACCTGATCGTAGCAGCTCTGCTCCGGCTCCACCGCCGTCAGCAGGGGGAAGATGTGCTTTTTCAGCACGGCCAGCTCGTAGAGGGTGGAGCTGTTGAAGATCACGTCGGCCTTCTCCTGGAAGGGGAAAATCCACCGCTTCTCTCCCCTGCGCACCGAATCCCACATGGAGATGGTGTGCTCTACCGAGGCGCCCCGGGTCTCATAGTCCCGGACAATTCGCCGCAGCAGCCGCAGATAACTGGTGGGGATCCGGTTGTGATCGTCCAGATTCAGGGGCAGCAGCGGACTGACGTACATCTTGAAAATGAGACTTTTGTCCAGCCCCTCCGGCAGCAGCACCGGGTTCAGGCCGTGGAGCCCCTCCACGATGATCACCGCGTCATTATCCAGCGCCAGATTTTTCCCAGTCCATTCCCGCTTGCCGGTGAGGAAGTTGAAGGAGGGCATTTCCACCGTCTCCCCCACCAAAAGCTGGGACAGCTGGTGGCGGAACAGATCGGTATCGATGGTGTTGATATGCTCCAAGTCCAGCTTGCCGTCCGGCCCGGGGGCCACCCGATCCCGGTCGATGTAGTAATCGTCCAGGCTCATCAAAATGGGCCTTTTTCCGTGGACTCGGAGCTGGGTCGCCAATCGGTGGGCGGAAGTGGTCTTGCCTGAAGAGCTGGGACCTGCCAGCATCACGGCTTTGGCCCCCTGGGCGCAGACCCGATCCGCCACCTGGGAGAAATTCTTTTCATGGAGGGCCTCGTTGACCCGAATCAGCTCCCGAATGCCGCCGCCCAGGGTCAGATCGTTGAGATCCGCCACGGTCTCGCATTCCATCAGGCGGCACCAGCGTTCCCCTTCGGCGTAGACGGCGTAGAAATTGGGCATTTCCTCAAAGGACGCCACCCTGTCCGGCTCCTGCTCGTCGGGAAACAGGAACACAAAGCCACCCTCGGCGGGGATCATGTCCCAAACGGAGAGAAAACCGGTGCTGGGGGCCAGCTCCCCATAGTAATAGTCCAGAAAATCCTCCCATCCGTAGGCGTCGAAGTAGGGCTCCGCCCGCCAGGCCAGCAACCGGGCTTTGTCCGTCTGACCGGCGGCGGCGAAGCGGTCGATGGCGTCCAGAGTGGGCATCCGCCGCCGGAGCAGGGGGATATCCTCCGAAACCAGGGCGCGCATCCGCTCCTTTAGTGCCTGGACAGAAAAATCCGGGGCGTTCAACACCTGGACATACAGACCCGGTCCCACGGTGCAGTCCATCTTCCCCCGGGCCTTGGGCCAAAGCTGGGACAGCGCCAGGAACATGACGAATTGGGCGGTGCGGACATAGACGTCCCGCCCGGTGGGGTCCGTGATCCGCAGCAGCTGCACCACGCCCTGGGAGGCGGCCATGGCCCGGCGGATGGAGGGCCGCTCCCCTGCCGCCGCCCGCTCCCGGAGGGGAATATAGTTGAGATTGAATACCTCCCCGGCCAGCTTGGCGGCCAGAGGCCGCCGGGACAGCGCGCTCTCCAGCAGGCCCAGCTCCCGGACCAGGTCCAGCAGACGCTGGCCGGGCTTGGGGGTGATTTTTTGTCCGTCAATGTAAAGCTCCATGGCAATCCCTCCAATTTTTACAATTCTTATTTATTATAATACCATACTTTTGTCGAAATTGCAATAAATCAAACGACTTCTGCCCTGCCCAATCGCCGCTTAGCCCGTGGTCTTTATTCTTGTCCGGCAGAGGTTCGCCCATAGCCAGGGCAGTGACAACATCTTCCAACAAGCTAATATTTAACCCACGCTTCATGGCCAGCTTGTAATCTTTTTTGAATTGTGTGGTGGGCTTGACGGTGTACTTTGTTTTTCTCATTTTTTCAGATCTGCAAACAGCTCGTCGAGATCGGTGTAGCCTTTCACGGACGGGTCTTTCGCAATCCTTTCCGCTTCTAACATGGCGGCAATCGTTTCCTTGTTGGGCGTGTTCAGAGAGATCTCAAACGGGATTCGTCCCTCGCGAAGGGACTGACGGACAAAAATGTTGAAAGCGGTGGACAGATTCATGCCCAGCTCCGCGAAAAGGGCATCGGCCTGTGCCTTTAAATCGGTATCCATGCGGATACTGATATTCGTTGTAGTGCCAGCCATACGATCATCTCCTTTCCTACTGGTGGTTATAGTATATGCCATCTGCACGAAAAAAGCAATACTTTGCACGAAAATTTATCGCATTATACGTTATTTTTAAAGTTATGGCCCCGCCGAGGCGGGGCCGATTCCTATTTTTTCAGCAGCAGGACGGATATGTCGTTGACGTTGGTGCCGGTGGGACCGGTTTTCAGCAGGCCGCCGCATTTTTCCAGGGCGTGGTAGGCGTCGTTGTTCTGAAGGACGGAGAAGACGTCGATCCCCTGCCCCTTCAGATTTTCCGCTGTGGCGCTGTCCACATAACCACCGGCGGCGTCGGTGGGGCCGTCGGAACCCAGGGAAAAGA
>CANRQC010000101.1 GCA_947632695.1 uncultured Oscillospiraceae bacterium
AGGTGGGGGCATAGAGGATCTGGCTCCCCGCTTCAAAATAGGCCCGCTGGAGCTCTACCAGCGCCTGGGGATGCTCTAAGATCCACGCCTCGGCGCAGCAGCCCCGGGGCATTCCCACCTTCATTAAATTGGAGCCGGTGGCCCCGTCCAGAAGCACCGTCCCCGCCTGGCAGAGCCGGTTAAAATCCTCCCGGGTCAAGCCGGTCACCTCCTTTTTTCTTTTCATTATACCGAAGACCGGGAAAAAATGCAACGATTATTGACGACGCGAGAAAAATTTGCTAGAATAGAGCAGCTAGAAAGGAGCGCGAAGAATGAAAAAATCTGTTTTGAAGGAATATGCCCGTCTGATCGTCCGCAGCGGCATGAATGTGCAGCCGGGGCAGGAGGTCCTGATCCGGGCGGGGCTGGATCAGCCGGAATTTGTAAAGCTGGTGGTGGAGGAGGCCTATAAGGCCAAGGCCAAGGAGGTGCGGGTGGAGTTTTCCTATGCCCCCCTGGGCAAGGTCCACGTCCGCTATCAGTCCGTCAAGACCCTGGGGGCGGTGAAGGAGTGGGAGAAGGCCCGGCAGCAGCACTATGTGGACGTGGTGCCCTGCACCCTCTTCCTGGACAGCGAGGACCCCGACGCCAGCAAGGGCCTGAACGCCGCCAAGCTGGCCAAGGCCCGGCGGCTGTCCTACCCCATCCTCAAGCCCTACCGGGACCAGCTGGAAAATAAGCAGCAGTGGTGTATCGCCGCGGTGCCCGGGGCGGCCTGGGCCAAGAAGGTCTTCCCGGAGCTTTCCAAGGGCCAGGCCATTGAAAAGCTCTGGCAGGCCATTTTGGACGCCTCCCGGGTGGAGGGCGACGCCGTGAAGGCCTGGGAGCGCCACGATCAGGACCTGTTGGACCGCTGCGCCTATCTCAACAGCCTGGGCATTGCCTCCCTCCACTATACCGCCGACAACGGCACGGATCTGACCGTGGGCATGATCCCCCAGGCCCAGTTCTGCGGCGGCGGGGAGAACAGCAAGCTGGGCGTGTTCTTCAACCCCAACATCCCCACGGAGGAGTGCTTTATCACCCCCATGCGGGGCCAGGCCGAGGGCGTGGTCTACGCCACCAAGCCCCTGAGCTACCAGGGGCAGATGATCGAAAACTTCTCCTTCCGCTTTGAAGGCGGCAAGGTGGTGGAGGTCCACGCCGAGAAGGGGGAGGAGCTGCTGAAAACCATGCTTTCCATGGACGAGGGGGCCCGCTACTTAGGCGAGTGCGCCCTGGTGCCTCAGTCCAGCCCCATCGCGAAAAGCGGCCTGCTGTTCTACAACACCCTCTTTGACGAGAACGCCGCCTGCCACCTGGCCCTGGGGGCCGGTTTCGCCGACACCATCCAGGACTTCCAGAACAAGACTCTGGAGGAGTGCCGGGAGCTGGGAGTCAACGACTCCATGATCCATACCGATTTCATGATCGGCTGCGACACCATGGACATCGACGCCACCACCTGGGACGGGAAGACCGTTCCCATCTTCCGGGGCGGCGAATGGGCATTTTAATTGGGAAAAATCGAAAAAAAGACTTGCATTTCCCGGAAAGATGTGCTATGATATCCGGGCGATTGAAAAATACGGGGCCTTGCGCCCTTTCCTTAGGGTAAGAAAGAGGTGAACAACATGAAGGAAGGTATCCACCCCAAGTACCAACAGACGACGATCCGCTGTGCCTGTGGCAACGTCTTTACGACTGGCTCCACCAAGAAGGACATCCGCGTTGAGATCTGTTCCAAGTGCCACCCTTTCTATACCGGCAAGCAAAAGCTGGTTGACACCGGTGGACGTGTTGATCGGTTCAACAAGCGTTTTGGCCTGAAATGATGAGGAAAAGCCCGCACTGCGGTTCCGTAGTGCGGGCTTTTTGCGCTCCGCACTGGAAAAAGGAGGAGCTATGCAAATGAATTTAGACACTTCCGCCCCGGAGCGGGCGGTGCTGGTGGGCCTGGCGGCGGAGATCTTCGCCCCGGAGGAAAACGCCACCGAGGAGAGCCTGGAGGAGTTGGAAGCCCTTTTGGAGACCGCCGGAGGCTTTTGCACCGGCAAGGTGCTTCAGTCCCGCCGGGCCCCGGATTCCCACAGCTTTATCGGGGCGGGCAAGGCCCAGGAGGTCAAAATGCTGGCCGAGTTTACCCAGGCGGACATGGTGATTTTTGACAACGAGCTGTCCCCCGGCCACATCCGGGCCCTGGAGGATCTGCTGGGCCTGCCGGTACTGGACCGCAGCGCGCTCATTTTGGATATTTTCGCCCGGCGGGCCCGGACCCGGGAGGGGCGGCTCCAGGTGGAGCTGGCCCAGTACCAGTATCTGCTGCCCCGCCTCTCCGGCATGGGCGGGAGCCTGTCCCGGCAGGGCGGCGGCATCGGCACCCGGGGACCCGGCGAGAGCAAGCTGGAAACGGACCGGCGGCACATCCGGGAGCGGATCGACCGGCTGAAGGGGGAGCTGGAGCAGGTGCGCCAGGTCCGCTCCGTTCAACGGGAGCGGCGGCAGAAAAACGCCGTGCCGGTGATCGCCCTGGTGGGCTACACCAACGCCGGCAAGTCCACCCTCCTGAACCGGCTCACCGGCGCGGGGATCCCCGCCAATAACCGCCTGTTCGACACCCTGGACACCACCTCCCGGGCCCTTCGGATCGGAGAGGGGACGGACGCCATTTTGTCCGACACCGTGGGCTTTATTGCCAAGCTGCCCCACCATCTGGTGGAGGCCTTCCGGGCCACGCTGGAGGAACTGGAATACGCCGATCTGCTGCTCCACGTCATCGACGCCTCCGCCCCGGACCGGGAAGCCCAGATCCGGGTGGTGGACAAGCTCATCGAGGAGCTGGCCCCGGGAACGCCCGTGCTGCGGTGCTACAATAAGGCCGACCTGACGGACGACATTCCGGCGGAGCGGGATGCCGTGGCGATCTCCGCCAAGACTGGCCAGGGGATGGAGACCCTTCTTTCCGCCATGGAGCGGGCTCTGAACCGGGGGAAGCGCCGGGTGCGGCTGCTGCTGCCCTATTCTCAGGCGGGCTTTGTAGATACTCTCCACTCCGGGGCCCAGGTCCTTTCCCTGGAATACACCGGCGAGGGGATTTTGGCGGAGGCGGTGGTGGACCCCATTCTCTATGGCCGCCTGCGGGAATACGTTGTGGAGGAGCGGTGAGGTGGAGGAGTATTTGGTGCCTTCCGGCTTTGGGGAGGCGGAATTTGTGGAGAAAAAGTCCCGCTTTATTGGCCGCCTTTGGCCGGTGGAGACCGAGGCGGAGGCCCTGGAGCGGATCCAGGAGATGAAAAAGCGCTGCTACGACGCCACCCACAACTGCTGGGCCTATATCATCAAGGACGGCCCCACCCGCTTCTCCGACGATGGGGAGCCGGGGGGCACGGCGGGAATGCCCATGGTCCAGGTCTTGCAGCGGGAGAATCTTTTTAACGCGGTGTGCGTGGTCACCCGGTACTTTGGAGGCATCCTCCTGGGGGCCGGCGGCCTGGTCCGGGCCTATACCAAGGGGGCTAAAATTGCCGTGGACGCCGCCGGGAAATCCGTCAAGCGGATTTGGAACGTCTACTATCTGCCCTGCCCCTACTCCTTCTACGAGCGGGTGCGGCTGGAGGCCCTGTCCGCCGGAGGCGTCATCCAGGACGCCCAGTTCGGGGCGGAGGTGGAGCTGACGGTGTTGCTTCCTCAGGCGGGGGCGGAGGCGTTTCTAACGAAGCTCTCCGACCTCTCGGCCGGGAGGGTGGAAGCATTGGAGACGGGGAAGGTGTATCGTGCCTTCCCCCTGGGAGAAAGGAGTTTGGATTGACCGTCCGGGAAGTTTTGGAGCGGCGGGAGCACGGCTTTTTGAGCGCGCACGCCGCCTTTTCTGACCAGAGCCGGGGCCGTGTGCGCCCGGAGCCGCCCCAGCCCGGGGAGGTGCGCACCTGCTATCAGCGGGACACGGATCGGATCGTTCACAGCAAGGCCTTCCGCCGTCTGACCCACAAGACCCAGGTCTTTCTCCAGCCCGAGGGGGACCACTACCGCACCCGGATGACCCACACCCTGGAGGTGTCCCGGATCGCCCGGACCATCACCCGGGGCCTGGGGCTCAACGAGGATCTGACCGAGGCCATCGCCATGGGCCATGACCTGGGCCACACCCCCTTTGGCCACGCCGGGGAGGCGGCGCTGTCCGAGGTGCTGGGGGCCCCCTTCCGTCACAACGAGCAGAGCCTCCGGGTGGTGGACGCCCTGGAAAACGGGGGAAAGGGCTTGAATCTGACCTATGAGGTGCGGATGGGCATTCTGGGCCACACGGGGGACCGGATCCCCGAGACCTGGGAGGGCCAGGTGGTCCGCCGTTCAGACCAGATCGCCTATGTGAATCACGATATTGACGACGCCATCCGGGCGGGGATCTTGACCGACGGGGACATCCCCAAGGAGATCTCCGCCGTGCTGGGCGGCAGCCACCGGGAGCGGATCAACACCCTGGTCTGCGACGCCATTGCCTTCACCCAGGAAAACGGACGGGTGGGCCTGTCCCCGGCGGTGGACCAGGCCCTCAAGGAGCTGCGGGCCTTCATGTTCCAGCGGGTCTACCGCAACCCCGTGGCCAAGGGGGAGGAGAGCAAGGCCAAGCTCATGCTCCAGCGGCTCTACCAGTTCTATTGCGACCATCCGGAGAAGCTGCCCGGGGACCTCGCCCCCCAGCTGAGATTGGAGGGCATCCCCCGGACGGTGTGCGATTACATCGCCGGCATGACCGACAAGTACGCGGTGGACAAATATACGGAGATTTTTATTCCCTCGGGGTGGCAAGTCCGGGGATAATATGTTATAATCAATTATCAAACTTTTTCCGAAGGGAGGTGGGTAAGCTGTGGCGTTTCCGCCGGCGTTTTTGGACGAGCTGGTGGCTCGGAACCCCATTGAAGAAGTGGTGAGTCAGTATGTGAATCTCCGCCGCAGCGGAGCCAACCTCTTTGGCCTGTGCCCCTTCCACGGGGAGAAGACCGCCTCCTTTTCCGTGTCCCCGGACAAAGGGATGTTCTATTGCTTCGGCTGTCACAAGGGCGGCGGGGTGATCAACTTCCTGATGGAGATCGAGAATCTGAGCTACCCCGACGCCGTCCGGGCCCTGGCCCAGCGGGCGGGAATGACCGTGCCGGAGGACGAGCAGTATCAGAGCCGCTACCGGCAGCAGGAGCGGCTCTGGGCGCTGTGCAAGGAGGCGGCCCGGTATTACCACGCCCAGCTCTACGCCCCCGCCGGGGCGGCGGGCCTGGCCTATTCCCAGAAGCGGGGCATGACCCAGTCCATCTTGACCCGATTCGGGGTGGGCTTCGCCCCGGATTCCTGGTCCGGCCTGGTGGACGCCATGCGGGCCAAGGGCTATACCGACCAAGAGTTGCGGGACGCCGGGCTGGTGTCCGAAAAGAACGGGCGTATTTACGACCGGTTTCGCAACCGGCTGATGTTTCCCATTATCGACGTCCGGGGCAATCTCATCGGCTTCGGCGGCCGGGTGATGGACGATTCCACGCCCAAGTATTTAAACTCTCCGGAAACATTGATTTTCAATAAACGGAAGAACCTTTTTGCCCTGAATCTGGCGAAAAAGAGCAAGCTGGGCTACCTGATCCTGGTGGAGGGGTACATGGACGCGGTGAGCCTGCACCAGTACGGCTTCGACTGCGCCGTGGCCTCCCTGGGCACCGCCCTGACGGAGGACCACGCCACCCTGCTCACCAGGTACACCGAGGAAGTGGTCCTCATCTACGACGCCGACCAGGCCGGACAGGACGCCACCCGGCGGGCCATCCCCATTTTGGAGCGGGCGGGCCTGCGGGTGAAGGTGCTGAAGGTGAAGGACGCCAAGGATCCCGACGAGTTTTTGAAAAAATTTGGGGCGGACCGCTTCCAGGTCCTGCTGGAGGGCGCCTCCAACCGGATCGAGTACCAGCTCACCGCCATCGCCAAAAAATACGATTTGCGGGAGGACGAGCAGCGGATCCGCTTTGTCCAAGAGGCGGCGGAGCTGATCAGCACCCTGGGCAGCGCCGTCCAGCGGGAGATCTACGGGGGGCGGGCGGCGGAGGCCGCCGGCATCACGGCGGACGCCATGAAGCTGGAGGTGGAGAAGGCCTGGCGCCGCCGCCGGGCCCGGGAGAAGAAGCGCCAGGAGCGGATCGATCTGGCCCCTGCCCAGGCCCTCCGGCCCAAGGACCGGAGCATCCGCTATGACAATATGAAATCCGCCATGGCGGAGGAGCTGCTGATCTGCCTGCTGATGAAGGACCCCGCCCTGGCGGACGTAACCGGGGACCTGACGGAGGCGGATTTCTCCGTCCCGCTGTTGGGCAGGGTGTTTTCTCAGCTGAAAAGCCGGCATGACCAGGGCCTGGAGCTGTCCCTGGGGGTGCTGGAGGGCCTGACCCCGGAGGAGACTTCCCATTTGGCGGGGGCGCTCCAGCGGAACCAGGGCCCAGCCCGGGAGGAAGCGGCGCGGGACTGCGTCACCGTGATTATGGATGAAAACCGGGGGACAAAGGATGACTCGGAGGAGTCCCTTCTGGCCCTTCGGGACCGGATGAAACAGAGAAAAGGGGTCAAGTCATGAGCCCATCGATTTTGCAGGAGGGGCAGGCGTCCAGCGGTACCGGAGAGGACAGCCTGCGCCAGTATCTTCAGGAAATCCGCAGCTATCCCCAGCTGACGGCGGAGCAGGAGCGGGCCCTGGCCATGCGCTGCGCCCAGGGGGATGAGGAGGCTGTCCGGCAGATGGTGAGCGCCAATCTGCGGCTGGTGGTGTCCGTGGCTCGGGAGTACGCCGGGCGGGGGGTGCCCCTGCTGGACCTGATCCAGGAGGGCAGTATCGGCCTGATCGTGGCCGCCCGGAAATTTGACTATACCCTGGACTATCGCTTTTCCACCTACGCCACCAAATGGATCCGGCAGGGCATTACCCGGTGCCTGATGAACCACAGCGGCATGATCCGGGTGCCCCTCCACACGGCGGAGCGGATGCGCCGGGTCAGCGCCGCCCGGGCGGCGCTGTTGCAGCAGACCGGGGAGGAACCGACCCCCGCCCAGATCG
>CANRQC010000102.1 GCA_947632695.1 uncultured Oscillospiraceae bacterium
ATGGCATGGAATTTGAATATCGGAAATAAAAACATTTGCCATTTTCGCTAATCGTGCTATAATAATGGAGTCACCGACTGTGTGACTCCATTTTGCTTTTTCCCGCCGTTTTTGAATTGCGCCGCGATAAGGAGGGCTCGTATGATTTGGAACTTAAACCAAGTGAATTTCCGGCAGTTTGGAACGATCCTGCCGGAACAGACCGCCCGGAACCGCCGGGATCAGGAGGGCTACCGGGAGCGGCTCCAGCTCAGCGGCCCGGACGCCCCGGTGTATCTGGCGGGGGCGGATACCTGGCTGTGCAGCGGGGAGGGGATGACGGTGCTGTCCGTCTCCTCGGACAATGAGAACTTCTCCCATTTCTATTTGGACAAGCCGGTGTTCATCCGGGCGGGGGTCTATTTTTCCCTGGCGCCGCTGACGGACACCGCCTGGGCGGACTATTCCGCCTCCGAGCCGCCGGCGCAGGTGGGCTCCCGGAACCAGGAGGAGGGGTATCACGTCCAGACGAATCTCCGGGTGGAGCGGCTGTACACCTTCTTCTACCAGGAGAAGGAGCGGGGCTTCGTCTTCGCGGGGGAGGCCCATCCGGCCCTGGAGCTGACCTATGTGGACCAGGGCTCCCTGCACTCCGTGGCGGAGGGGCAGGACCTGCTGCTGGAGCAGGGGGACATGGTCCTCTACGGCCCGGGGCAGTGGCATATGCAGTACGCCGATATCGGGGTGGCCCCCCGGTTCGTCACCGTGTCCTTCGATATCTCCGGGGCGGATCTCTCCGCCCTGACCAACCGAAAATTCCAGTCCCCTCAGCGGGCGGCCACCATTCTCAAGCAGATGCTCCAGGAGCAGGAGCGGATGGATGACTATTCCAACGATATGATCCTGTGTCTGCTGAATCTGCTGCTGCTGACGCTGCAGCGGGAGGCGGGGGGCCATACCGAGCGGCTCAAAACCGCCCACGCCCTCCACGCGGAAAATGAGATCATCCGCAAGGCCCAGCAGTATATCAGCGCCCATGTGCGGGAGAAGATGTCGGTGCCCATGGTGGCGAAGAATGTGGACGTGAGTCCCAGCTACCTGACGGCCCTGTTCCACAAGAATCTCCAGATCTCCCCGGGGGAGTATATCCGCCGGGTAAAGCTCCAGGAGAGCAAGCAGATGATCCGGGAGAACAACATGAACTTCACCGAGATCGCCGCCGCCCTGCAATACTCCACGGTGCATCACTTCTCCCGGCAGTTTAAGGAGAAATTCGGCATCACCCCCACGGAGTACGCCAAATCGGTTCGGTAAAAGCCATGGATTTTAAAGTTTTGGCCGTGGGGGACGTGGTGGGCGGCCCGGGCATGGAGATGATCCGCAGGCATCTTCCCCGCCTTCGGCGGCAGCTGGAGGCGGACTTCGTGGTGATCAACGGGGAGAACGCCAACGTGGTGGGAATGACCCCCCAGCAGGGGGAGGAGATCCTCTCCGCCGGGGCGGATGTGATCACCATGGGCAACCACACCTACCGCCACCGGGAGCTGGTCCCCTATCTGGAGGAATGTCCCCAGATCCTCCGCCCGGCAAATTTGGCGCCCCAGAGCCCGGGCCGGGGCTGGGCGGAATTTGATACCCCCGTTGGAAAGCTGGCGGTGATCGACTTGATTGGCCGGTGCAACATGGACTATGGGCCGGATAATCCCTTCCTGCTGGCGGAAAAGCTGGTGAAAAAATGCTCCACCCGGCTGATCCTGGTGGAGCTTCACGCCGAGGCCACCTCGGAGAAGCTGGCCATGGGCTATATGCTGGATGGCCAGGTCAGCGCCGTCTGGGGAACCCATACCCATGTGCCCACCGCAGACGCTCAGGTGCTGCCCCAGGGCACCGGCTATGTGACGGATTTGGGCATGACCGGCCCGGCGATTTCGGTGCTGGGCATCCGGCCGGAGCTGTCCATCGCCCGGTTCCGGGGGGACCTTCCCGACCGGTATCGCTGGGCGGCGGGCCCGGCCAAGCTGGAAGGGGTACTCTTTACCCTGGATGCCGAGACCGGCCGCTGCCGGAAGGCGGAACGGGTGGACCTCCGGGAGGACGATCCCCGGGGTTGATTTCCGCTGTGTCCGCAAAATACGACAAAAACCCCGGGGGGCCGCTTGCGGCCTCCCGGGGTTGCGCTTGGAAAGGATTATTTCGCGAAGACCCGCTTGAGCTGGACGAACCGGGGCAGGCCATCCTCCTTGACCATGCCGGTCTCCCCCTGGATCAGGGGCAGGCAGTAGTCGATGAAGCCCTGGGTCACGCCGTTGCCGGCCTCGTTGATCCACTCCTGGGGTACCTTCTTCTCGGTGTTGGCCACCAGGCTCAGATCGAACAGCTCCGGCTCGCACTTGTAGCCTCCCTCCCGGGTGCAGCGGAAGCCCACCATCTTGTCGGTGATGCCGGCCACGGCGGACTCCACCGCCACCTTGCCGGACATAAAGGACTCGGCGATGTCGGTGCCGGAGGCGCAGTGGGCGGCGCAGCGCTGCAGCAGGCTCAGCTCGATGGGCCGGACCTTGGCGCCGGTGGCGGCTTTCACGATGTCCGCCAGACGGGCGGCCAGGCCGCCCAGCTGGGCATGGCCGAAGCCGTCGGTGCCGGAGGTCTTGGCCTCGGAGACGAAGGTACCGTCGGCGTAGTGGACGCCCTCGGACACCGCCACGATGCAGTTCTTCTTCTCGCCATAGATCCGCTTCACGTCCGCCAGGAAGGCGTCCATGTCAAAGTCCCGCTCGGGCAGATACACCAGGTCGGGCCCGTCGCCCTTGATCCCGGCCAGGGCGGCGGCGGCGGTGAGCCAGCCGGCGTGGCGGCCCATGCACTCCACGATGGTGACCATGCCGGTGTCGTACACCTGGGAATCCCGGCTGACCTCCATGAAGGAGGTGGCGATATACTTGGCGGCGGAGGCGAAGCCCGGGCAGTGGTCCGTGCCGGCCAGGTCGTTGTCGATGGTCTTGGGCACGCCCATGACCCGGCACTCATAGCCGGCCTTGCTCATATATTTGGAGATCTTGTTGCAGGTGTCCATGGAGTCGTTGCCGCCGTTGTAGAAGAAATAGCGGACATTGTACTTCTTGAAGATCTCCAGGATGCGCTTATAGTCCGTGTCGTCCACGTCCGGGTCCGCGATCTTGTACCGGCAGGAGCCCAGAGCGGAGGAGGGGGTGTAGAGCATCCGCTCCAGCTCCTGGGGATCCTCCTCGTCCATAATCATCAGCTGGTCGTTCAGAACGCCCTTGATGCCGTGGAACGCGCCGTAGACCTTGGTGATGTTGGGGTTTTCCAGGCCGGTTTTAATCACGCCATAGGCGGAGCAGTTGATCACGGCGGACGGGCCGCCGGACTGGCCGATGATCAAGGAACCGACCAGAGGCTTTTCAGACATAATTGTTCCCTCCAAGTAAAGAATATCAGACAAAAAATTCCGGCAAGACGGGGCTGTTTTGCCGCTTCTGACTAATTATAGCACGCCCGGGGGAAAATGGCAAATATTTTTATTGAAAACCGGAAAATTCATGGTATAATACCTTTTAGGAAAAAATTGAAAGGAAGGATTTCCCATGCCCCTAGTCACATCCAAAGAAATGTTTAAGAAGGCCTACGACGGCGGCTACGCTATCGGCGCTTTCAACGTCAACAATATGGAGATCGTCCAGGGCATCACCGAGGCCTGCCGGGAGGAAAAGGCCCCTGTGATCCTCCAGGTCTCCAAGGGCGCCCGGGCCTATGCCAACCACACCTACCTGGTGAAGCTGGTGGAGGCCGCTGTGATCGAATGCCCCGAGATCCCCATCGTGCTCCATCTGGACCACGGCCCCGACTTTGAGACCTGCAAGAGCTGCATCGACGGCGGCTTTACCTCCGTTATGATCGACGCCTCCTCCAAGCCCTTCAAAGAGAATATCGAGATCACCCGCAAGGTGGTGGAGTACGCCCACGACCACGGCGTGGTGGTGGAGGCCGAGCTGGGCACCCTGGCCGGCATCGAGGACGAGGTGAAGGTCTCCGCCGAGGATTCCTCCTACACCCATCCCGAAGAGGTGGAGGAGTTTGTGTCCAAGACCGGCTGCGACTCCCTGGCCATCGCCATCGGCACCAGCCACGGCGCCTACAAGTTCAAGCCCGGCACCAAGCCCCAGCTCCGCTTCGATGTGCTGGAGGAGGTCTCCCGCCGTCTGCCCGGCTTCCCCATCGTGCTCCACGGCTCCTCCTCCGTGCCCCAGAATTATGTGGAGATGATCAATTCCCACGGCGGCAAGATGCCCGGCGCCATCGGCGTGCCGGAGGATCAGCTCCGCCATGCGGCTGAGCTGTCCGTGTGCAAGATCAACATCGACTCCGATCTGCGGCTGGCCATGACCGGCACCATCCGGCAGTTCTTTGACGAACATCCCGACAAGTTTGACCCCCGGGAGTATCTGAAGCCCGCCCGGGCCAACATCAAGGAGCTGGTGCGCCACAAGCTCATCGACGTCCTCGGCTGCGCCGGAAAGGCGTAAAATAAACGCCGCGCCCCCGCCAAAAGCGGGGGCGTAGGATTTATTGAAATTTACCGGAGGGGCTTGCGCAAGCCCCTCCGGCCTTTGTATTCTTAATACGTCCAGGGCACCTTTACAGGCGGCACCTGCTGCGGCGTCTGCTCGGGCGGATGGCGCAGGGTCTCATAAGCCCGGGCCAGGGTGACGGTGACATAGTTTTTTGAGAGCAGGATCAGCGCCCCCTGCCCGATCACGGACAGCCCATAGAACAGATAGTAGGCCGCGTCCTGGGAGATCGGCAGCTGGATCCCCAGCAGAGGCAGAAGTAAATCCCCATAGGAAAGGGCCGTGAGCAGCATTAGGGCCAGGTAGTACCACCAGAAGCTCAGATCCAGCTTCAAAAGATTCATCCGGCTGCCCCGGGTGATCCGGCTGCTGCGGCGCAGGGCCGAAAGGGCCCCGGCCTGGGGATCCTCCCACAGCGCGAACTCCGCCAACCGGAACCGGTAGAAAAAGGGCGCGCAGACCGCCAGATAGATGATGAGGAAAATGCCCAGCATGGGGACCATGGCCTGGGACACCGCCTCCGCCATGGCGTCCGTGATCTCAATAGAACCCGCTACGGTGGACTGGGAAGCCAGAGGCTCCAGCGCCTCCATCAGGGGCCGGGCCAGCGGGGTCATCAAATACAGGCTCATGCTGGGGTAGAAGCAGATCATCCCCAGGGCCAGGAAGATCAGGGCTTTGATTACCAGGAACCGGGCCGCCGGACCGACCCGGCGGATCCCCTGAAGCAGATCCTGGGGCCCGGCGTCCTCCCCCCGGGCCAGCTTCCAGGCCACGAACAGGTAGCCGATATTCCAGAAGGCCAGGAGGATCGATACCAGGGGCTGGATCAGTGCCTGGACCGAGGACAGGACCGAGCGGTAGCCCATCCCGCTCAGCCCGCCGGTGCCGGCGATCTGGCCCTGCAGAAGGGCGTTCAGCGCCGTCAGCAGCAGCAGCGCGGCCACCGTGACCCCGGCGTGGATCCCCACCAGCCGCAGTGGCCGGCTCTGGGACCGAGAAAGCGCTTCCTTTGCCTGGATTTTCAAATCCTGCCGATTGAATGTATCCATCGAGTTCCCTCTTTTCTGTCCACAACTACCTATGTTATAATCCAATTTTCCCAAAATAGCAAATGAAATTTTTGTTACACCCCAAAATGGTTTTTCCCGCCGGTTTGACAATCCGGCGGGGGGCTGTTATAATGAAGAAAAGGGGGCGAAAACCGTGGGAACCATTGGACAGCGGCTGAAGGAGGCCAGATTGGCGTTTGGGCTATCCCAGCGGCAGCTGGCGGGGGAATATATGACCCGGAATATGCTCTCCCTGATCGAAAACGGCTCCGCCACCCCCTCCCTGGACGCCCTGACCTATCTGGCGGCCAAGCTGGGCAAGCCGGTGAGCTATTTTTTGGAGGAGCAGACGGTGACCTCCCCCAATCAGGAGGCCATGGCCCAGGCCCGGGCAGCCTTTTCCCGAAAGGACCCCGCCGGGGTGATGGCGGCGCTGGAGGTTTACCATGCCCCGGACGAGGTATTTGACCAGGAATATTACCTGCTCTTTGCCCTATGCCGGATGGATCTGGCGGAGGCGGCGATCCGCCAGGGGCGGCGGCCTTATGCCGCCACGCTTTTGGAGCAGGCGGAGCGGGCGGGGCAGAAAAGCGCTTATTTTGGCCCTTGGCTATCCCGGCTCTGGGTGCTGACGGCCCGGGCCGACCCGGCGAGACTCAAGGAGGCGGCGGAGAAGCTCCCGGCCCTGGACCCGGCCCTGCTGGTACTGGGGGCGGCGGCCCTGGAGGCCGGGGACCCCGGGGGCTGCGGCAGGCTTTTGGACGCGGCGAAGGATCGGGAGAGCCCAGCGTGGAGCCTCCTCCGGGGCAGGGCGTATCTGGCCCAGGAGGCTTACGAACAGGCCCGGCCCTGCCTGGAGCGGGGGGAGTCCTTTTCCCCGGAGGCGGCGGCGCCTCTGCTGGAGCAGTGCTGCCGGGAGCTGGGGGACTACAAAATGGCGTATTTTTACGCCTGCAAGCAGAAAAAATGACCGAGGGTCTGATACCCTCGGTTTCAGCTTGTAAAAAAAGCCTCGCAGAGTTTGCCGTCCGCAGACGGCAAATAAAGTTCAATCATTTTTTGCCGGGGCGTGTACCTGGCAAAAAATACCTCTCAGGCTGAGAGTGTGCGAGCCGGGGACAAAAGGACCCGGCGAGTGCGCGGGTCAGCCTGCAATCCCCACCAAACGGAAGCCCAGCGTAGCGGGTTCCGTTTGGAAGGCTGTCAAAAAAGTTTTTTGACAGCCTCTGACCGAGGGCCCTGGGGCCCTCGGACAGTCTGTCAAAGAATCCCTGTTTTCAAGAAGCGAAAACAGGGATTCTTCTGCAAATATTTGGAAAAACAAGCAAAATTCGAGAAAAAAAGGAGTTGTTCCAACTCCAATTCGCCAGCTTTTTCAGATTCATGGCAGCATATTTAAGCCTGACCCATCTCGTGACTGCGGCCAAGCCTCTGTGGTGTGTATATCGCATCGCGTGTTTCTCCTTCGCGTCCGC
>CANRQC010000103.1 GCA_947632695.1 uncultured Oscillospiraceae bacterium
GAGGAACAGGCCACCATGACCACCCTGGCGGGGCTGGTGGTGGTACTGATGATGCTGACCCAAAAAATCGCCGAGCTGTTTGAACTCGTAAAGGAGCTGTTCCAATTTTGACGGAGCTGTTTTGGAAGGGGGCGGCGGGGACCCTGATCGCGGCGGTGCTGGGCCTGGCCCTGGCGAAGCAGGGGAAGGACGTGGCGCTGCTGCTGTCCGTTCTGGCGGGGTGCATGGTGCTGACCGCCGCCATGACCTACCTGGCCCCGGTGATGGATTTCTTCCGGCGGTTGCAGCAGGCGGCGCGGCTGGACGAGGCTCTGCTGGGGGTGCTGCTCAAGGCCGTGGGCATCAGCCTGGTGGCCCAGATCGCGGGGCTGATCTGTAGCGACGCCGGCAACGCCGCCCTGGGAAAGGCCCTGCAAATTCTGGCGGCGGCGGCGGTGCTGTGGATCTCCCTGCCCCTTTTGGAGGAGCTGCTGGGGCTGATCGAGAATATTTTGGGGGAAGTATGAAAAGACTGCTGATCCTGCTTTTGATCCTGCCGCTGATGGCGGCCCCGGCCAGGGCCCTGGACTACACCGCCCCCACGCCGCCGCCGGAGGCCCAGGCGCTGATGCCCCAGACCCAGGAGCGCTTTGGGGAAGGGCTTTTGGAGGTGTTAAAGGCGGTACTGCCGGAAATTCAGCCGGCGGTGGCGGAGGCGGCGGGGATCTGCCTGGCCCTGATGGCGGCGGCGCTGATCACCTCCCTGGCAGGCGCCATCCCGGGGTGCCCCAAGCAGACGGTGGGGCTGGCCGGGGCCCTGGTGGTGGGGACGCTGCTGCTGCGGCCCTCCGGGGCTCTGATCCGGCTGGGGAGCCAGACGGTGACGGAGATGAGCGAGTACGGGAAGCTGCTGCTTCCGGTGATGACCGCCGCCCTAGCGGCCCAAGGGGGCGGGACCGCCTCGGCGGCGCTGTACACCGGCACGGCGGTGTTTGACGCCGTGCTGGGGGCCCTGATTTCCAAGGTGACGGTGCCCATGCTATATCTGTTTCTCTGCCTGGGAGTCGCCAACAGCGCGGTGGGGGAGGATATGCTGAAAAAGCTCCGGGATTTTCTAAAATGGCTGATGACCTGGAGCCTGAAGCTGGTGCTCTATGTCTTCACCGGTTACATGGGCATTACCAAGGTGGTCAGCGGCACCGCCGACGCCGCCGCGGTGAAGGCGGCAAAGCTCACCATCTCCGGCATGGTGCCGGTGGTGGGGGGCATGCTCTCCGACGCCTCGGAGACCATCCTGGTCAGCGCGGGGGTGATGCGCAGCGCCGCCGGGGTCTACGGACTGCTGGCGATCCTGGCGATCTGCCTGGGCCCCTTTCTTCGGATCGGCGTGCAGTATTTGATGCTGAAGCTGACGGCGGCGGCCTGCGCCGTTTTCGGCACCAAGGAGACCGCCGGGCTGATCCAGGATTTTTCCACGGGCATGGGGATGCTCCTGGCCATGACCGGGACCATGTGCCTGCTGCTGCTTATCAGCACCGTTTGTTTTTTGAAAGGAGTGGAATAGTGGACGCCCTGGGATCCTATCTTCTGCGGGTCACCGCCGCGGCCATCCTCTGCGCCATTCTCAAGAGCCTGCTGGGAAAGGAGGGCACCCCCGCCGCCGTGGGAAAGCTGCTGTGCGGCGTATTTTTGGCGGTGACGGTACTGAGTCCTCTGACGGCCCTGCGCCTGGGAAGCCTTCAAGTTTTCTCCCAGGACATCGCCTGGGAGGCCTCCCAGGCGGCGGCCCAAGGGGAATCCGACGCTGCCCAGGCCCTCCGGGCCGGAATAAAGCAGCGGGTGGAAGCATATATCTTGGACAAAGCCGCTTCCCTGGGGGCGGAGCTGACTGTGGAGGTGACGCTGACAAAGGATGCTCCGCCGGCGATTGCCCAGGCGCGCCTGACCGGCCGGGTCTCTCCCTACGCCAAGGCGCGGCTTTCGGACCTTCTCACCAGGGAGCTGGGGATTCCAAAGGAGGCGCAGCAGTGGAACTGAAAAAGATCCTTGCCTTTCTGGGAAAGTACAAATTCGCGATCCTGATCCTGGCGCTGGGCCTGCTGCTCATGGCCCTGCCTAGCAGGACGGAGCCCGCCGCCACGGTCCAGGAGACCCAGCCGGAACCGGAGAGGGACGTTGCCCAGGAACTTTCCCGGATCCTGAGCCAGATCCAGGGCGCGGGAAAGGTGGAGGTGCTGCTGACCCTGGAGGCGGGGGAGGAGACGCTGTACCAGTATGACGAAAACCTCTCCGACTCCGCCCAAAACCGGGACACGGTCACGGTGACGGACGGCCAGCGGGGCCAGACCGGCCTGGTGCGGCAGGTGCTGCCCGCCACCTACCGGGGCGCGGTGGTGGTCTGCCAGGGAGCCGACGACCCCAGGATCCGGCTCGCCATCGTGGAAGCGGTGTCCATGGCCACGGGCCTGGGGGCGGACCGGATCTCCGTACTGAAAATGAAATGATTGGAGGCATTTGTATGAAAACTTGGAAGAAGAATTTCATTGCGGCGGCGGTGCTGGTGACGGTGTGCGCCGGGATCTACCTCAACTGGCGCTACAGCAACGAGGAAGCGGCCGTGAACCTGGAGGACACCCTGGACGCGGCGAAACTCCTGTCATCGGACACCTTGGTGATGAGCGGAGAGACGGCGAACCAGACCACGACCCAGGCCGAATACTTTGCCGCCGTGCGGCTGTCCCGGCAGCAGGCCAGGGACAGCGCCGTAAGCCTTCTGCAGGAGGCCATGGCCTACAGCGAGGACGGCAAGGATTCCCAGGTGGGCACCCAGCTGGAGGACATTGTCCAGACCGCCCTGGACGAGGCCCAGATCGAAAGCCTGGTCATCGCCAAGGGCTATGCCGACTGCGTGGCCTACATCAGCGAAGGCGGCATTTCCGTGGCGGTGGCCGCCCCGGAGGGAGGCTTGCGGCAGACGGACGTGGCGGTGATCACCGACATTGTGCTGAACCAGTCCGATTTTACGATCAGCGACATCCATGTAGTGGAAGTTCCCTGAGTTTTTCCCCCGGCCAGACCTGGACGGGGGAAATGCCTTTTTGGAAAAATTTCGTTGCATTTCGACAATATCCATGATAAAATAACATCTGTATGGGAACCCTGAAAAAAGGGGGGATGCCGCTTTGAAAACGGAAACAGCTGATCAAAAAGAAAAACAAATCCTGACGCCCGCCGTGGCGGAGAAGCTGGAGCGGCTGAAGGCGTATTTCATCGGCCTCGGGTGGAAACGGGTCCTTTGCGCCGCTCTGGCGGTGTTCCTGGCGGCCGCCTGGGTCGGGTATGCCTGTTATGACTACGGCCAGGCCAAATTCCGGGATGTGACCATCGAGCTGGGGCAGACGGAGCTGTCGCCCAGCGCTTTTCTAACCCCATACGGCGAAGCGGGGCAGGCGGAGTTTGTTACGGATCTCAGCCAGATCGACCTGTCTCAGGTGGGCCGGCAGAGCGTCACTTTGCGGCAGGGCATGAAGGAGGAGACGGTCAATTTAACCATTCAGGACACCACGGCGCCCACCGCGGAGTTTCAGAATCTGGTGGTTTCCGTGGATGGTGAGATTGAGCCTGAGGATTTTGTGACGGCCTGCTTCGACCTGTCCGGCGTGGAAATTTCCATGCCCGCGTTCCAGATCCCAGACTCCAATGCGGACAGCACAGTAACGGTGACGGTGGCGGATCCCTACGGAAACCGGATCACCGGGAGCTGCACGATCTCCTATATCTGGATGAAGGACCAATTCTTCCTGGAATACGGCCAGACGGTCAGCGCCGACGATTTGGTGCTGGATCCCCAGCGCGACGCCCAGCGGATCTCTCAGGACGTGATCGATATGCTCAATTCCTCCCCGGTGGGGCAGTACACCGTCACCGGCGTCAGCGAAGGGCTGCCCCAGAGCTGCGTGGTGACCATTCAGGACACCCAGGGGCCGGCGTTGACCCTGCAAGAGGTGGCGGTCTATCCCGGCACGGCGGTGGCCCTTTCCGACTTTCTGGTCAGCGCGGAGGACCCCTCCGGAGTCGTTTCCGTGGAGCTGGAGACGGAGCTGGACGTGAACACCCTGGGCAGACAGACCGTTACAGTCCGCGCGGTGGACACCTATGGGCATGAGACCCTTGCCCAAACCGCCTTGCGGGTGGTGGAGGACATGGAAGGGCCTACCTTCTCCGGCTTGACGACCATGGAGGTGGCGGTGAATACGCCGCCGGACTACACTCTGTTCGTCACCGCCTCCGACTCCCGGGACGGGGCGGTGAGCTTTACCTATGACGACAGCGGCGTGGATCTGTCCACGATGGGCACCTACTATGTGGTTTACCGGGCGGAGGATTCCTCCGGCAACGTCACCACCTACAACCGCCGGGTGGAGGTCAATCATACGATGGAGGACACCCAGGCGCTGGTGGCCCAGATGGCCGCCGCCTGCGGCGACGATCCCATTTCCATCAAGCTCTACGTCCAGGAACATGTGGACTACAACTCCAATTCCGGCGCGGGGGATCCGGTCTGGTACGGCCTGACCCATTATATCGGCAACTGCTACGTTCACGCCAGGACCCTCCAGGAGGTCATGACCCTGAAGGGGTACACCACCCAGATGATCTGGGTCACGGATCACAGCCACTACTGGCTGATCGTGGATATGGGCGGCTACTGGCGGCATATCGACGCTACCCCCGGCCCGGCCCATGGCTGGACCCGGCTGATGACCGATCAGGAGCGGCTGGACGCCCTGTCTGGGCGGGATTGGGACCATTCCCTCTGGCCCCCCTGCGTATAAAGTCTCTCGGCCCCGGAATTTCCGGGGCCGATTTTCCGGAAAAACGCAAATCTCCGGTTGTAATTTTTTGGATTTGTGTTACAATAAAAGAAAATTCATGCTTGGCGTGATATTGTTTGGGAGGTACCCTTATGGCAGAGAATAAGCAGTCCAAGTCCTACATCCAGCAGTACCAGGAAAACGGGAGTGTGCTGATCTCCGAGGATGTGATCGCCGCCATCGTGGCCCAGGCCGCCGCCGAGGTGGACGGCGCCGCCGGCTTCACAGTCAAGCCCGGGGAGATCAACAAGAAAACCGTGGGCAAGAATCTGAAGATCACCATCGGTCCCGAGGACGAGGTCTATATCGACTGCACCATTTCCGTGGTCTACGGCCAGAGCGTCATCGACGTTGCCAAGGCCGTGCAGGAGGCCGTTACCAGCGCCCTGGAATCCATGGCGGGCGTCACCGTTGCCGCCGTGAACGTCAACGTGGGCGGCATCCTCCGGAAGTAAGCCCATGACGAGAGCAAACGCCAGGGAACTGGCGGTCCATATGATCTACGGCCAGAGCTTCACCGGCGCGGAGCCGGAGGCTGCTCTGGAAACGCTGTTCGCCCCGGGGTACTACGAGACCCTGGCCCAGGAGTGCCCGGTCTATGAGGAGCGCCCAGATTCGGCCCAGATGGCCTATATCCGGCGGGTGGTGACGGGGGTGTATGCCTACCGGGAGGAGCTGCGGCAGCAGATCCAGACCCTGTCCATCGGCTGGGACGTGAACCGGATCTCCCGGGTGACCAGAGCAATTTTGATGCTGGCCATGTATGAGGCGGCGTATGTGGAGGACGTGCCCAAAAACGCGGCCATTTCCGAGGCCGTCCGGCTGGCAAAGCTCTACGACGGAAAGGATACCGGCGCCTTTGTCAACGGCATCCTGGGGACCTGGGATCGGAGCCGGGAGGAGCCGAAATGACCGTTCTGGGCTTCGATACCAGCAACTATACCACCTCCCTGGCCTGGTTCGACGGGGAGCGGGGAGAGAACGCCTCTCAATTACTGCCGGTGGCGGCGGGCGCGCTGGGCCTGCGGCAGAGCGACGCGGTGTTTCACCATACCAGGAGCCTGCCGGAGCTTGCCGGCAGGCTCTTTTCCCAGGTTCCGCCGGGCTCTGTTCAGGCGGTGGGGGTCAGTACCCGGCCCCGAGCGGTGGAGGGCAGCTATATGCCCTGCTTTCTGGTGGGGTACAGCCACGGCGCGGTGCTTGCCAAGGCGCTGGGGGCGCCGCTGATCCAGGTTTCCCATCAGCAGGGCCATCTGGCGGCGGCGGCCTGGGCCGCCGGGCGGATGGAGCTGCTGGACGGGCCTTTTTTGGCCTGGCACCTGTCCGGCGGCACCACGGAGCTGCTCTATTGCCAGCCGGAAGGGCGAAATGTGGCCTGCCGCCGGATCGGCGGCACCACGGACATCTCCGCCGGGCAGCTGATCGATCGGACGGGGCAGCTTCTTTCCCTGCCCTTCCCGGCGGGAAGGGCCTTAGACGAATTGAGCCGGGGCGGGGAAGGGAAGGACGCCTTTCCGATCAAAATCCGGGGGCTGGAGTTTTCCTTCTCGGGACTGGAAAACAAAGTCCGAGACTATTCCCGGGACCATGCCCCGGCGGAGACTGCCGGCTACGCCCTGCGGTCCGTTGCCGGGGCGGTGGCCCGGGCCACAGAGGCGGCGCTGAAGGAGCATCCTGACCTGCCGGTGCTGTTTTCCGGCGGCGTGGCCTCCAACTCCCTGCTGCGGGAGACCCTGGCCCCATTGGGGGCGGTGTTCGCGCCGCCCCAGTTCTCCACGGACAACGCCCTGGGCGTGGCGGTGCTGGCCCATCGGGCTTTGGAGGGATGATATGGCGAAGATTTTATCCGTCACACAGGTCAATGAATATCTCCGGACCAAGCTGGACAGCGATGAGAATCTGACGGCCCTGGCGGTACGGGGGGAGCTGAGCAACTACAAGTGCTACCCCTCCGGCCACCACTATTTTACATTGAAGGACGAGGGCGGGGCGCTGAAATGCGTCATGTTCAAGGGAAACGCCCTCCGGCTTCGGTTCCGCCCGGAAAACGGCATGAAGGTCATTGCCATGGGCCGGATCGCCGTCTACCCCCGGGACGGGGCCTATCAGCTCTACTGCACCGCCCTGACGCCTGACGGCGTGGGGGACTTGTACGCCGCCTTTGAGCAGCTCAAGGCCAAGCTGGCGGCCCAGGGTCTGTTCGACCCGGCCCATAAAAAACCCATCCCCCA
>CANRQC010000104.1 GCA_947632695.1 uncultured Oscillospiraceae bacterium
GCTCCAGGCAGCCCCGGCCGCCGCATTTGCAGCGCACCGGCTCGTCGGGCTCGATGCAGATATGGCCGATCTCGCCGCCGGCGCCGCCGCTGCCGTAGATCATCTTATGGCCCACCACGATGCCGCCGCCGATGCCGGTACCCAGGGTGACCATGACGGCGCTCCAGCGGCCCTTGGCTCCGCCCAGCCACAGCTCGCCCAGGGCGGCGGCGTTCACATCGTTGGAGACCTGGATGTTTTCAATATGGGGCTCCAGCTTTTTCACGGCGTTGGGGATGTTGAACACGTCCCAGCCCAGGTTGATGCACCGCAGCACCGTGCCGTCCTCGGTGACGGGACCGGGCACGCCCATGCCGACGCCCTCCACCTGGTCCCAGCCGATGCCCCGCTCCGCCATTTTGGCCCGGACAGAATCCAGGGCGTCAGGCAGGACCCATTTGCCGCAGTCCTTCCGGCGGGTCGGGATCTGCCACTTTTCCAGCAGCTCCCCCTCGGTGTGGAACAGGCCCAGCTTGATGGCGGTGCCGCCGATATCGATGCCAAACCCATAGGGTCTCATGGAAAGTCCCTCCACCCTTACAGGATGTTCAGCAGGTCGGAGAAGCCCTTGAGGTCGTAGTCCTCCTCGCCGCAGCCCTTGGCGTCGCCAAACAGGGCCAGGGCGGTCATGCCGCCGGCCTTGGCGGCCTGGATACCGGCCTTGGCGTCCTCCACCACGGCGCAGTCCGCCGGATCGATGCCCAGCTTCTCGGCGGATTTCAGGAACACCTCGGGATCGGGCTTGGAATGGGTGATGTCCGTGCCGTCGGCAATGGCGTCGAAGAAGTCCCCCAGGCCGATCTGGCCCAGAATGAACTTGGTGTTCTTGCTGGAGGAGCCGATGCTCAGCTTATAGCCCCGGGCCCGGAGCTCGTTCAGGGTGTCCCGGACCTCGTCGGTCAGATCCTTAGGGCTCATGTTTTTCAGCAGCTCCCGGTAAGTATTGTTCTTCTCCTCCGCGAAGGCTTCCTTCTCCGCCTGGGTATACTCCTTGGTGGCCCGCTCCAGAATGATCTCCAGGCTGGCCATGCGGCTGACGCCCCGGAGTCGGTCGTTGATCTTTTCATCAAAATAGATGCCCAACCGGTCCGCCAGAGCCTTCCAGGCCAGGTAATGGAACTTGTCGGTGAAGCAGATGACCCCGTCCAGGTCGAAGATGACCGCTTTCTTTTGGAATTTCATGAAAAAAGTCCTCCTTAACAATCTATTTGCCGGGCGGCCCCGGCGGATCCACTTTTTGACCATCCTATTATATTTCATTCCGGCAATTTTTACAAGAGGCAATTCTCAAACTGCTTGAAATTCGGCACATTCTGCAGGATTCACCGATTGTTCCCAACTGGACCCTTGATTTTACCGGTGGGCTGTGGTATATTGTGCGTAGCGTTTCCCATCCTAAAATAAGGAAGTCTTAAAATGAATACCTCGGTTTTTGAAAACTACGAGTCCAACGTCCGCTCCTACTGCCGCAGCTTCCCCACCGTCCTCACCCGGGCCAAGGGCGCCCTGATCTGGGACGAGGAGGGCCGGGAATACGTGGATTTCTTCGCCGGCTCCGGCGCCCTGAACTACGGCCACAATCCGGACAAAATGAAGAAGCGGATGATCGAATATCTGGAAAACGACGGGATCCTCCACGGCATGGACTTCTATACCCCCGCCAAGCGGGCGTTTCTGGAATACTTTGAAAAGAACATTCTGGAAAAGAAGGGCCTGAATTACAAGATCCAGTTCGCCGGTCCCACCGGCACCAACGCGGTGGAGGCGGCGCTGAAGATCGCCCGGAAAAGCACCGGGCGGCAGACCGTCTTCGCCTTGATGGGCGCGTTCCACGGCATGACCCTGGGCGCTCTGTCCCTGACCACTGACCGGTCCAGCCGAGACGGCGCCGGGGCAGCCATGGGGAACGTGGTCCACGTCCCCGCCCCCTACATGTTCCCGGAGCTGGACACCATCGACTACATGGAGCGGCTGCTGACCGACGATCACTCCGGCGCGGAGAAGCCCGCCGCCGTGGTGATCGAAACCTTGCAGGCCGACGGCGGCATTTATGTGCTGCCGGTGGAATGGCTCCGGCGGCTGCGGGCTCTGTGCGACAAGTACGGCATTTTGATGATGGTGGACGACATTCAGGTGGGCAACGGCCGGACCGGCACCTTCTTCTCCTTCGAACGGGCGGGGATCGTGCCCGATATCGTGACATTGTCCAAGTCCATCGGCGGCTGCGGAATGCCGCTGAGCCTAGTACTGTTCAAGCCCGAGCTGGATTTCTGGGAACCCGGCCAACACACCGGCACCTTCCGGGGCAACCAGCTGTCCATGGTGGCGGGCCTGGCGGGCCTGGAGATCATGGTGGAGGAGCAGGTGGAGCGGCAGGTCCAGGAAAAGGGCAAGCTGGTGGAGGCATTCCTTCGGGACGAGATCGCACCCCTGGACAGCCGGATCCAATACCGGGGCTTGGGGCTTCTGTGGGGCGTGGACTTCGGCGCCTTCGGCAAGGACATGACTAAGCCTCTGGTGGCCGCCTGCTTCCACAACGGCCTGATCGCCGAGCGGGTAGGCCGGGACAACCAGGTCCTCAAGCTGATGCCGCCCCTGGTGATCGAGGAGCCCATTTTGATGCGGGGCCTGGAGCTTCTGAAAAAGTCGGTTCAGGAGATCCTGTAAAAATTTCGGATAGAGAAGACGTGATCTTTTGAAAAAGCTGCGGTTTTACTTCGCCCTCTGGATGGCCAAGGCCGTCAGGCTGGCCATGCGGCTCCTGGGCCGCAACGCCTCCTATCTGCCGGGAAAGCTGGCGGTGAAGCTGTGCCCGGACTTCCTGGCCCACATCATTCCACCCAAGACGGTGATCGCCGTTACCGGCACTAACGGAAAAACCACGGTGAGCAACCTGCTCACCTCCTTGTTGCGGAAAAGTGACTATACGGTGGCCAACAACGCCCTGGGCTCCAATATCCAGGGCGGCGTGGTGTCCGCGCTGCTGGCAAACGCCACTCTTTCCGGCCGGGTAAAGACCGACGCCGCCGTGCTGGAGGTGGACGAGCGCAGCTCTCTGCTGGTGTATGGGGACCTGAAACCGGACTATCTGATCTGCACCAACGTGATGCGGGACTCCATCAAGCGCAACGCCCACCCCGGCTTCATCCGGTATCTTCTGGACAAGGCGATCCCCGCCGGAACCAAGCTGATCCTCAATGGGGACGATTTGATCTGCGCCGAGCTGGCGCCCCAGTGCGCTGACCGGACCTATTTCGGCATTCAGGCGGAGGCCCCCGCGGGGGCGCCCGATCTGGAGGGGCTGGATCTGGTGTACTGCCCCCACTGCGGCGGAAAGCTGGAAGCGGAATACCTGCGCTATGACCATATTGGCCGGATGCGCTGCCCCAGCTGCGGCAACGCCTCCCCTGCCCCGGATTTTCTGGTGACCGAGATCTGCCGGGAGGCGGGAACGGTCACCATCGCCCAGGACGGACAGCCCCAGACCTATAAGCTCCTCAACGACAATATCGTGAACATCTACAACCAGTGCTGCGTGGTAGCGGTGCTGTCCCGGCTGGGCCTGTCCCCGGAGAAGATCGCCGCGGGGCTGGATAGTGTGGAGATCGTGAAGAGCCGCTACGACCATGTGGAATCCGGCGGGCTGAAAATCACCATGCAGTCCGCCAAGGGGCAAAACCCCGACGCCTGCGCCCGGAGCTTCCAGTATGTGGCGGATCAGCCCGGGGAAAACAAGGCGGTGTTCTTCCTCATCGACGACAAGGGGGACAGCCAGGGCAGCTCGGAGAATCCCTGCTGGGTCTATGACTGCGATTACAGCCCCCTGGCCCATCCCTCCATCTCCCAGCTGGTCTTTTCCGGGCCCAGGTGCCTGGATCAGCAGCTGCGGGCGCTGATCGCTGGGGTGCCCCAGGAAAAAATTGCCCTGTGGCCCTCCTTCCAGGGCGGCGGGCATCTGGTGGACACCGAAAAATGCCGGGATATCTATATCCTGTACGATGTGTACTTGGACAAAGAGGCTCTGAGCGTGAAAAAGACCCTGCTGGAAAAGGAGGCCGGGAAATGACCGCTGAAATTCTCTTTCCCGAAATCTGCGGCCTCTACGGGGATGCTTACAACGGAAAATATATGGCCATGGCCTGCCCCCAGGGAGATTTTCACTACACGCCCTTTACGGAGGAGCCCTATTTTGCCGAACATCCGGTGGATCTTCTCTATATCGGCGCCATGACCGAGGACACCCAGCGCCGGGTCCTGGAAAAGCTGCGGCCTCTCAAGGCCCGGTTGGAGGAGCTGATCGACGCGGGCGTGCCCATCCTGGCCACGGGCAACGCCTCCGAGCTGTTCGCCCGGGAGATCGACTTTATCACCGAGGGCGTGAAGGTCCAGGGGCTGGGCATTTTTGATGTGATGGTGAAAACCGACCTGTTCCGCCGGTTCAACGGCAAGGTCCTGGGGGACCTGGACGGCATGACCGTGGTGGGCTTCAAGAGCCAATTCAGCTTCCTCTATGGGGACAATACCGATTCCTATTTTCTCAAATGCGTCCGGGGCGTGGGCCTGAATCCCGAGAGCAAGCTGGAGGGTCTGCGGAAGAAGAATCTGATCTGCACCCAATTGCTGGGTCCCCTGCTGGTGCTGAACCCGGACTTCTGCGTCTACTTTCTGAGCCTGGCCGGGATGGAGGCTCAACTCCCCTACCCCCAGGCAGCCCGGGCCGCCTTCGATCAGCGGGTAAAGGAGTTCTCCGATCCCAAAATCCAATTCGGCCACAACCGCTAAACGCCAATCGAACAGAACCGCTCCGAAGTGTAGCCTTTGGAGCGGTTCTGTTTATTTTTAGGATTTGGGACTATGGCCGAAATCCCTCGAAAATGGGGACCCAGCCCTCCGCCACAGCGGCGTCGAAATCCGCCTGGTTCCGCAGGGTCCAGGTGACCCCCTGGATGCCCCACAGCTTCCGGCAGATCCGGTTGGGCAGCAGCGTCCGGTTGTTGAACCGGTACGCCAGGAAATCCGGCACGGTCAGGAAATTTTCCAGATTGTAGGTCACGGCGAAGGCCAGGGGCCAGGGCAGGATCGTTTTCTCATGGAGATAGTCCTCCGCCAGCTGCCCCCGGATCACCTGGGGGGCGTGCTTTTTCAGCCACATCAGGCACCGGCTGTCAAAGGACTCAATACAGTAGGGACCGTGGTAGTCCTTCAAGGCGGCCATGGCCGCTTCGCACAGGGCGCTGACGTTGGTCCCGTCGGATTTCAGCTCGATAATCATGGGGGCCTTCCCGTCGAACAGGGCCAGCACGTCCTCAAAGAGGGGGATGGTCTCCTGGGTGCCCTGGAGGAAACAGGTTTTCAGCTCGGGGGCGGTCAGATCCTCGACTTTCCCCTCCCGGCCGGTCATCCGCTTTAGCGTATGGTCGTGGAGCACCGCCAGGGAGCCGTCCTTGATCAGATGCAGGTCCAGCTCGATTCCGTAGCCCTGCTCCAGGGCGGCCCGAAAGGCGGCCATACTGTTTTCCGGCAGGGCTTCGTCGTGGAGGCCCCGGTGGGCGTAGTTCCAGCCCAGCAGGTCCTTCCAGCCCGGGTGCCCCTTCCGGCCCCGGAGGGCCAGTAGGAATCCAGCCGCCAGAGCAAGCGCGATAATCAGAACCCAGATCATGGCTCAGTCCCCCACGTCAAAGGCTTCCAGGCCCTTCTTGGCCTCCACCTTGTTGTCCCCGTGGCGGACAAAGCCCATGGTGATGAAGGAGCCCAGCACCGCCAGGGCGGCATAGGGGAACAGGGTGTGGTAGCTCACGTTTTCCAGCAGGAAGCCGGCCACGATGGGGGTGACGATCTGAGCCGCCATGGAGAAGGTATAGTAAAGGCCCGTGAATTTGCCCACTTCGCTGCCCTTGCACATCTCCACCACCATAGGCAGGCTGTTGACGTTGATGGCCGCCCAGGCCATGCCCACCAGAATGAACAGCACATACAGCAGGGGGCTGAACTCCTTGGCAAAGACGGTGTACAGGAAGGCCGCGAAGAAGCAGGCGGCCAGGAGCAAGGCGCCAAAGCGGATGGTCTTCCGGCGGCCCACCTTGCTGGCGATGTTGCCCACGGGGATGTAGCTGACGATGGCGCCCGCGGTGGCCACGGTCAGGCAGGTATTGGCGCTGCCCAGGGGCATATTCCACACGTTGGTGGCATAGGTGGAGAACCAGGTGGTGACGCCGTTGTAGCCGATGAACCACAGGGAAATGGACACCAGCAGGAAAGCCAGGCTCCACTTCACGTCCTTGGGCAGGGCCTCGCCGTTCTCGGTCTGCTCGGCCAAATTGTCCTCCGGGTGAGCCTGCTCATATTCCCTCTGCCGGGCCACCAGCTTGGGCTCGTCCACCAGGAACATGATCACGGCCAGGGCCCCCAGCATGATTCCGCCTACGATGGAAAACAGGGGCAGATAATCCACATGGACCCCCTCCCCGGGCTTTTGCCGGTAGAGGACCGAGGAGACCAGCAGATAGATGACGCCGCCCACAGCGCCCATGAGGTTGATGATGGCGTTGGCCTTGCTGCGCAGGGGCTTGGGGGTCACATCGGGCATCAGGGCCACGGCGGGGCTCCGGTAGGTGCCCATGGCGATGAGCAGCAGTCCCAGCACCGCAATAAAGCCCACCAGCTTCCACAGAGCCGGCGAGGCGGCGTAGCTGTTGTCCAGCAGGGGCAGCAGAATCATCAGCGCCACGGAGACCAAGGTTCCGAAGAGGATGAAGGGCCGCCGCCGGCCCAAAGCGCTGCGGCACTTGTCCGACAGGCCGCCGAACAGGGGCAGCAGGAACAGGGCCAGAATGTTGTCCAAGGACATGATGAAGCCTGCGTATGTCTCCTTGATTTTGAAAGTGTCGGAGAGCATCAGGGGGATCAGATTGTCGTACATCTGCCAGAAGGCGGAGATGGCTAGGAAGGCAAAGCCCACCAAAACGGTACGTTTTGT
>CANRQC010000105.1 GCA_947632695.1 uncultured Oscillospiraceae bacterium
AAAACCGGGCGGGGGGCTTCGCGGGCTTCTGCCGCCGGCTGGAGAAGGACCGCCGGCCCGGAAAAAGCGCCGCCATCGTCATGAATGCCAATCCCTTCACCCTAGGCCACCGGTATCTGGTGGAGCGGGCGGCGGCGGAAAACGACTATGTGCATCTTTTTATCCTCAGCGAGGACGCCAGCCTGGTACCCTTCTCCGCCCGAAAAGAGATGGTCCTCAAGGGAACGGCGGATCTGGAAAACGTGATCTGCCACGATTCCGGGCCCTATATCATCAGCGCCGCCACCTTCCCCAGCTACTTTCTCAAGGACCAGGAGGCGGTGATCCTGGGCCACGCCCAGCTGGATCTGGCCCTCTTTCCCCCCATCGCCCGGGCCCTGGGGGTCACCGTGCGCTATGTGGGGGAGGAGCCCCGGAGCCTGGTCACGGGGCTATATAATCAGGTCATGGCTCAGGAGCTGCCCAAGGCGGGGATCGACTGCGTGATCCTGCCCCGGAAGGCTCTGGGCGCGGTTCCCATCAGCGCCAGCGACGTGCGAAAGGCCATTCACGACGGCCATTTGGAGAAGATCCGGGAGCTGGTGCCGGAGAGCACCTGGGACTATTTTCACAGCCCCCAGGCGGCGCCGGTTATAGAGGCCATCCGCGCCGGCGGCGAGACGGTACATTACTAAAGGAGTTTGGCCATGGAAGTGACGCTTGCGCAGGTCCTGGAGGCCCGGGAGCGCCGGGCGGCCGCCCAGCGGGAAATGCTTGCCCAAACCGGGGCGCCGGTAATCAGCTTCTGCATGAACATCGCGGGGCCGGTAAAGAATGGCCCCTTGATCCGCCGGGCCTTTCGGGAGGGCCTTTCCCGGCTGGAGGACGCCCTGGCGGAGCGGAAGAAAAAAGTCCTCCGCCGGGGGCTGACGGACGCCGTCACCGGCTGCGAGGCGCTTCTGGCGGTGGAGGGAGAAACCAAAGAATTAAAGGAACTATGCGTCGAATTGGAGGATGAGGATGACTTAGGCCGTCTTTTTGACCTGGATGTGGTGACGTTTGGGGAGAGCCTGAGCCGGGAGGACCTGGGTTTTCCACCCCGGCCCTGCCTGATCTGCGGCGCCCCGGGCCGGGGCTGCGCCTCCCGCCGGGCCCACCCGGTGGCGGAGCTGCAAGGGAAGACCAGGGCTATTTTGACGGATTATTTTTGGCGGAAGGACCGGGAGACGATGGCCGCACAGGCCGTCCGGGCCCTTCTGTATGAGGTCTGTGCCACCCCCAAGCCCGGTCTGGTGGACCGGGCCAACAGCGGCAGCCACCGGGATATGGATCTGTTCACCTTTCTGGACAGCGCCGCGGCCTTGGCCCCCTATTTCCGCCAGGCGGCGGAGCTGGGCAGAAGCACCCGGGAGCGGCCCCCGGAGTGGACCTTTACCCGGCTTCGCAGGGCCGGACTGGCGGCAGAGCGGGCCATGCTCGCCGCCACCGGGGGCGTCAACACTCACAAGGGGGCGATTTTCTCCCTGGGCACGGTCTGCGCCGCCGCCGGGCGGCTGTGGATGCCGGAGCGGCCCTGGGCCGGGACGGAGGCGATTTTAGACATGGCCGCCCAGCTGTGCCGGGCGGCGGTGGCGGCGGACTTCGAAGCCCTGGAAGGGGCGCGGCCGGAGACCGCCGGCGCCCGGCTCTATCGGGAGACTGGCCGCCGGGGGATCCGAGGGGAGTTGGCGGCGGGCCTGCCCTCGGTGCGGGAGATCGGCCTGCCCGCCCTGGAGGCGGCCCTGGCCGCCGGCGGGGATCTGGAGCAGGCGGGCCTGGCGGCCCTGTGCGCCCTGATGGCCCAGGTGGAGGATACCAACCTCTTTGCCCGAGGCGGGGTGGCGGGCCAGGCCTGGGCGGCGGCCCAGGCGGCCCAGATTTCCGGTCCCATCCCGGACCGGACCGCCCTGGAGGCGCTGGACCGGGCCATGATCCGCCGGAATCTTTCCCCCGGCGGCTGCGCCGACCTGCTGGCCATCACCTATTTTCTGCGTTTCGGTTCGTCCATGGAAGACCCGCTCCCGGAATGACGGAGCGGATTTTCCCGAAAATCGGCGGCGGCCCCGGTATGGGGCCGCCGATAAGAAGCGGAAGCGCCGCCGCGCTTCCGCTTCTTGCCGCTTATCCGTCGCTGGGGAGCCGCTCCAGCAGGGCCCGCAGATCGGGGGCGGGGGCGGGATTGACCGTCCGCCAGGGGCCGCCGTCCTTCCGCAGGAAGCGGTTGGAGCGCTGAAAATACACCCGCTGCTCCCCGTTAGACAGTGTCAGGGTGAACTGGCACGATCCTGTAGGCGGTCCTCCCGCATCCACGGGGGGCGGAAGGGCCTGAATGGCCCGCAAATAGTTGAGGATCGCCTCCATTTTGGGGCTTTCCGTGTACTCCCGGCGGAGGAAGGCCCCGTCCAGGCTGGACTCCACGCTGACGCGGACGACCTGGGGAAGCGACCGGTCCGGCTTCTGGGGACAGCAGACGCCGCACAGCCCCAGAGCCACCGCCAGACTCAAAATCATTTTTTGAAAAAACATCGGGCAACCTCTCCTTTTCGGATAGGTTGCCCGATGGTCCGTTTGTTATCGCCGGGAAATACCAGAAAACCAGAAAATTCGCGGAAAAAGCCCCAGTTATTCGTCTCCGAACAGCTGCCGCCAGAAATCGTTTTCCAAGATCCAGGTGGACACGGTGAACCGGTTGGACAGGTCGTTGTGTTTCTGCCGGATATATTCCTCGCTGACCGGGGTATCGGTGTAATTCGTCACCTCGCCGGTGTTGGAATTGTAACAGGCCAGATCGGTGATCCAGCTCCGGTCCCGGAACATGACGAAGGGCTCCGCGTCGGAGAACACGTCCCTGCCCATATAGAGCCGGGAGTCGAAGTCCAGGCCGAAGAGGTTGCTCAAGGTGGGCAGCAGGTCCAGGTGGCTGGAAGGAGCGTCCACCACCTCGGGAGTCATGCCGGCCTTGTAGATAAACGCGCCGTTGCGGAACCGGCCGAAGTTGTCATTGATCTCGTGACCGGCCAGCTCGGACATCTCCTCGTCGGTCAGGCCGTTGGGATAGTGGTCGGCGGTGAGAACGATGACGGTGTTTTCCAGGACCCCGGCCTCCTCCAGCCGCTGCAGCAGCAGCTCCATGCTCTTTTCCAGCTCCAGCTGGCAGGCCAGGTAGGCCTGGACATGGGAGCTGTAGGGCTCGTCCGCTACCAGATCCTTATTCTTGTAGCAGATATAGTTGTCGCTGAAATTGAACTCCCGGTGGCCGGAGATGGTCATATAATAGGTGACGAAGGGCTCGTTGTTTACATAATCTCCTGTAGTCTTGTCGATCACCTCAATATCCGACTCGGGCCAGGTGTAGTCCACCTCCAGCCCCTGGCCGTGGGCCTTGTACACAAAGCCCAGGTTTTCCAGATATTCGTTCCGGCTGTAATAGTCGTAGTCGTGGCCGTGGAAGGCGTAGGCGTTGTAGCCCTGCGCCAGCAGCTGCCGGGACATGGTCAGGGGCATGGCGTTGCCGTACTTGGCGGAGCGCTCAAAGCTCCAGGCACCGGCCTCGGGGACGGTGCCGGTGAGGAAGGCGTACTCCCCGTCGGTGGTGGAGGTGCCCCAGTCGGAGACGTAGTAATTGGAGAAGTAGATCCCCTCGTGCATGAGTTTATATAAGGTAGGGGTCCGGGTGGGGCTGACGGCCAGCTCGTCGAAGGCCTCGGCGCAGATGAGGATCAGGTTGCACCCCTTGAACATGCCGGTGTGGTCGTTTTTGCTGCTGGGGGTCCGCTGGGCGAAGAACAGGTACATATCCCGCAGATCCTCGTCCATGATCCGGCTGGCCATGGAGTTGAAATCGAAGTCCAGCACATTAAGCCCGGTCTCCTGGGAGGCGGCGCCGGTGGTTTGGATGGGATCTGCTGAGGCGGTGCCCATGGGGACGGAGGCATTGGCGCCGCCGGTGCCGGAGGGCGTCGGATTATCCAGATGGATGCTGCCCTTGGGCGTGTAGTGGGTCAGCAGCCGGGTCAGATCCACCCGCAGGGAGGTGATGGCGCCCAGCGTGTTGACGCTGGCATAGGGGTCGGTGCTGTTGTGGTACAGATCGTAGGCGCTGTGATCCCCGGTGCCGAAGACCGGCAGAATCGCCACCGCCAGCAGCTGCAATGCCACCGCCAAGACCGCGGGCAGCAGGGCGAACCGGCGCTTTTTCATGGGCTTGAAGGAGAAGAACCTGGGGGCGAGAAGGGCCAGCAGCAAAACCGGAACCGTCATCAGAAGGATCAGAGGCAGGGCCTTTCCGATCTCGCTGAAAATGGTGGCGTTGAACTGGCCCTCAAACACCTGCCCGCCGTTTAAGAGGGAATAGGCGGAGTAAAAACTGTTGTTGAAGATCCGGGAGTAAACCAGCTGGGAGGCGCAGAACACCAGGATCAGCGCGCTGTACACCGTGAGCAGAATGTGATTGGCCCGCCTGCTGGGGATCACCAGGGTCAGGGCGAACAGGAGCAAAACCGGGACGCCGGAAAAGAGCAGGGGCAGCACCAGCCCGGGGTTGAACAGCGTCTTCGGGCCGGTGGCGGTGGCGATATGGAGCACCAGCTCCGGGAAAAAGCCCGCCAGCCAGACCGCCAGCAAAAGATACCAGCGGTTGAGATATTTTTTCCGCTTTTTCCGCCGCCGGGGAGCGCCGGCTACCGTCGCCTCCTGAGGCTGGGAATGGACAGCTTCCTTGCCCTTCTTCCGAGACGGCTTCTTGGGTTCCTCCGAGCGCTCCCGGGGCGCTGGAGCGGCAGGCTCAGGGGGCGTTTCCTCCTCGGCTTCGGGAAACAGCTGGGGCGTCTGCTCCTCCGAAGGTTCCGGCAGGGGAGAATAATCCTCCGGCGCGGGTTCCTCCGGCGCCGGCTCTTCAAGGGCCGGTTCCTCAAGCGCCAGTTCTTCAAAGACCGGCTCTTCAAGCGCCGGCTCCTCCGAGGCGGGCTCCTCCACCGGGTCCGGCGTCTCCGCGTCGGCGTCGGGCTCCTCCGGCGCCGGGGCTTCCGCGACCCCCGTCTCCATCCCCAGAAGGGACAGCAGCGCCTCGTCCACCGGATCGTCCGGCTCCGGGGCTTCGGGCTCCGCCTGATCGTCAGGCGGCCGCTTTTCAAAAGCGGCGGGGGTCTCCTCCTCCCAAAAATCGAAAGCGGAGTCGTCCCCTTCCGCCTCGGGGGCGCCGTCGATCCCCGCCAGAAGGCGGTCAATTTCCGCTAAAAAATCGTCAGTGCTGCTTTCCTCCTGGGAAAAAAGCGCGTCACGATCAGGGTCCATGGGAATCCCTCGTTTCTTTTCATGGTATTCTCTTAAATTATACGCCAAGTCGACAGAATATGCAAGAAAAAAAGTGTAAAGAAACCCTCCGGAAAGTCCTCCGGAGGCAAAAAAATCCGGGCCAAGCCCGGAAAAAAGATTGACAAACCGCTTCCCCTGTGATAAAATGGTTCTCCATACTGTGGGAGTGCGGCTTTTTTTCAGAATCCCCACATCTATGTGCATTATACCACAGTCCGGGGGCAAAGTCAAGCCTGTTTTCAACAAAATGACAACCGCACCAGGCGTATCAACGAACAGATTCCGGCGCTCCGCCGAAAGAAAGGCAGTGATGTTTTCCATGGCATTGGTCAAAGACGAAATGTTCGGCAAGACCTTGCGGAAAAGCTACGCGAAGTACAAAGAGATCCTGGAAATGCCCAACATGCTCAAAATTCAGAAGGACTCCTACCAGTGGTTCCTGGACGAGGGACTCCGGGAGGTGTTCCGGGATGTGGGCGTGATCACCGACTTTTCCGGGAAACTGGAACTGAGCTTTTTGGACTATTCCATGGACGAAAAGCCCAAGTACACCATCGAGGAATGCAAAGAGCGGGACGCCACCTATGCCCGGCCCATCAAGGTCCGGGTGCGCCTGCGCAACACCGAGACCGACGAGATCAAGGAGCAGGAGATCTTCATGGGGGACTTCCCCATCATGACCAACGGCGGCACCTTCGTCATCAACGGGGCGGAGCGGGCCATCATCTCCCAGATCGTCCGTTCTCCCGGCATGTACTACGGCCACGAGGTGGACAAGGCCGATCAGCACACCTACACCGCCACCGTCATTCCCTACCGGGGCGCCTGGCTGGAATACGAGACGGACAACGCCGATATCCTCTGGGTGCGGATCGATAAGAACCGGAAGCTGCCCATCACCAGCCTGATCCGGGCCCTGGGGGTGGAGACCGACCAGCAGATCAAGGAGCTGTTCGGCGAGGACGCCCGCATCAAGGCCACCATGGAGAAGGATCCCTGCAAGAACCGGGAGGACAGCCTGCTGGAGATCTACCGGCGGCTCCGGCCCGGCGAGCCGCCCACCGTGGAGACGGCCATCGCCCATCTGGAGGGGCTGCTGTTCGACCCCCACCGGTACGACGTCAGCCGGGTGGGCAGGTATAAATTCAATAAGAAGCTGGATATCTGGTCCCGCCTGGCGGGCCAGGAGGCGGCGGAGCCCATCGCCGATCCCATGACCGGCGAGATTTTGGTGATGCCCGGGGAGATCATCACCCGGGCCCGGGCCCATGAGCTGTCGGACAAGGGTGTGAACGAGGCCGTGGTCAGCGTGGGGGACCACCGGGTGAAGGTGTTCTCCAACGGCATGGTGGATATGTCCAAGTTCGTCCCCTTCAACCCCAGGGACTACGGGGTGAAGGAAAAGGTGCGCTTCTGCGTCCTCAAGGAGATGCTGGAGACGGTGCCCGACGACGGCTGGGAGGAGGCCATTTCCGACCGGCTGACGGAGCTGGTGCCCAACCACATCATCACCGACGACATCATGGCCTCCATCAACTACCTCAACTGCGTGGCGGAAGGCCTGGGCGTCCCCGACGACATCGACCACCTGGGCAACCGGCGGCTGCGCTGCGTGGGCGAGCTGCTGCAAAACCAGTTCCG
>CANRQC010000106.1 GCA_947632695.1 uncultured Oscillospiraceae bacterium
TCAAACAGGTGGCCGCTGTCCTGGGGTCCGGGGGCGCTCTCCGGATGGTACTGGACGCTAAACACCCGGTCCCGGAGGCATTCCACCCCCTCCACGGTATTGTCCAGAATGTTCAAATGGGTCAAGGTCAGGTCCGTCTTTTCCAGACTCGCCGGGTCCACGGCGTAGCTGTGGTTCTGGGAGGTGATCTCCACCTTCCCGGTCCGCAGGTCCTTGACCGGGTGGTTGCCGCCCCGGTGGCCGAATTTCAGCTTGTAGGTCTTCGCGCCGTAGGCCAGGGAAATGATCTGGTGGCCCAGACAGATGCCGAAAATGGGGTACTTCCCCCGGAGCTTCCTCACCAGCTCAATGACGCAGCCCACATCCTCCGGATTTCCCGGGCCGTTGGACAGGAAGATCCCGTCGGGCCGCATCCGCTCCACCTCCTGGGCGGTGATGGTGTAGGGCACGATGGTCACGTTGCAGCCCCGGGCGTTGAGACAGCGGATGATATTTAATTTAATTCCACAGTCCACCGCCACCACATTGTACTGGGCGTTGGCCGTCCGGGAGTACCAGCGCTTCGCGCAGCTGACCTGGCTGACCACGTCCCGGGGGATCTGGGTCTCCTCTAAGATCCGCAGGGCCTCCTCCTTGGGGGTGTCGATCCCGGTCAGCAGGGCCTTCCGGCTGCCGTAGTCCCGGATGCTCCGGGCCAGCTTTCGAGTATCGATGCCGGAGATGCCGGGAATCCGGTACTCATCCAGCACTTCCCCCAGGGTTTTGGTGTAGCGGAAGTTGGAGGGAAAGTCGTTGTACTCCCGCACCGCCAGGGCTCCGATGGTGGGCACTCTGGTTTCGTAATCCTCGTCGGCCACCCCGTAGTTGCCGATAAGGGGGTAGGTCATCACCACCATCTGGCAGGTGTAGGAGGGGTCGGAGACGATCTCCTGATAGCCTACCATGGAGGTGTTGAACACGATCTCGCACACCCGGTCTCCCTGGGCGCCGAAGCCGATACCGGGATATTCGCTCCCGTCCTCCAAGACGATCTTCCGGTCTAATTTAGCCATACGATTTTTCCTCCTTGAATGGTGGCCAGGCATTTGCCGTATACCTTCCAGCCGGCGAATGGGGTGCTGCGCCCCAGGCTGGCGAACTGCTTGGGATCGATCTCATAAGGACTGTCCAAATCCCAGACACAGTAGTCGCCCTGGGTCTCCAGGCCGAAGCGCCGCCTGGGCGCGGCGGTCAGGGCGTCCAGGACTCGTTCCAGGGGCACCAGCCCCGGCAGGATCAGCCGGGTAAATAGCACCGGGAAGGCGGTCTCCAGCCCCACGACGCCCATCAGGCTCCCTTTTAGCCCCTTGGACTTCTCCTCGGCGCTGTGGGGGGCATGGTCCGTGGCGATGATGTCCACGGTGCCGTCCCGCAGGCCCTCCACCAGCGCCTCCCGATCCGCCCGGTCCCGGAGGGGAGGATTCATTTTGAACCGGCCGTCCTCCTCCAGATCGTCCTGGCACAGCGTCAGGTAGTGAGGCGCGGTCTCGCAGGTCACGTCCACCCCGCTTTTCTTGGCCTGGCGGATCAGCTCCACGCTCTGCCGGGTGGAGACGTGGCAGACGTGGTAGGCGCAGCCGGTCTTGGCCGCCAGCTCCAGGTCCCGGGCGATGGGGCCCCACTCGCTCTCAGCGCAAATGCCGGGATGATTGTGGGCGGCGGCGTAAGCGCCGTCATGGATATAGCCACTCCGGAGCAGGGCGTTGTCCTCGCAGTGGGCGACAATGATTTTCCCCAGGGCCTTGGCACGCTCCATGGCCAGGCGCATTTGCTCCCGGCTCTGAACGCCCTTGCCGTCGTCGGAAAACCCCACCACATAGGGGGCCATTGCCTCCATGTCCGAGAGGGCCTCGCCTCTTTCCCCTTTTGTAATTGCCCCGTAGGGATGGACCCCGATTACCGCGTCCCGCCGGATGGCAGACAGCTCCTGTTCCAGGTTTTCCAGGCAGTCCGGCACAGGGTCCAGATTGGGCATGGGGCACACGTCGGTATACCCGCCCCGGGCCGCCGCCCGGGTCCCGGAGGCAATGGTCTCCTTATAAGAAAAACCCGGCTCTCGCAAATGCACATGCACATCGCAAAAGCCGGGAAAAACAAAACTACGGGCGAGGTCCAACCGCGCCCCCAAAATACCAACACTGCCAGCGGGCAATTCCCTGCCAAACTGGCTGGAAAGACCACGGAATCGCTGAAAAACCATCGACCGGTCCTGCATAGCCCCTCCCTGGAACCCGCCGCCTTTTAGGCGGTTGTACTCATTGCGGCACATTATAACACTTTGCGGCGGGGCTGTCAAGATAAAAAAGTTATTTCCAAGAAAATGGCGAAGTCCCCAAAATTACCGGCGTTTTTCTTCGGTTTTCCGGCAAAATCTCCCTTTTCGCGGAAAACGCTCCGCGAAAAAGCGGAGCGTTTTTTCCTATTCGTCCGGCAGCCGGGCCAGGAGGGTGGGGCCGTTCATTTTCAGCCATTCCCGCCGGGCGGGATAGTCGGGAAGAGCCACCGCCACCTCCCGCCAGAAGGCCGGGGAGTGGTTCATTTGCTTCCGGTGGCACAGCTCATGAACAACCACATAATCTACCACCTCCGGCGGGGCCAGGGCCAGCAGGCAGTTGAAGCTGAGATTCCCCCCGGCGGAGCAGCTGCCCCATCGGGTGCGCTGGCTTCGCAGGGTGATTTTCCCATAGGTGACCCCCAGGGCTTTGGCAAAGAGATGGACCCGTTCCCGGATCCCCGGCTCCGCTCCCTTCCGCAGGGCCTGAATATCCTCCGCCGTCAGCTTGCCGGCCTGGGCGGCCAGCTGGTTCTGCCGCCGCACCCGGGCCAGATGGGCCCGGATCCAGCCGGCCTTCTCCAGGACAAAGGCCTGGATCCGCGCCCGGCTCATTTTCAGCGGCGCCCGCGCGATCACCTGCCCCGAAGGGGTGATCTCCAGGGCCAGGGTCCGCCGCCGGCTGCGCACCAGGGTGTATTCCGGCAGCTCTGTCACGGCTTGAGGCCCAGCTTCGCCACCACCTGGCCGATGTACATGGTGTGGGGCGCTTCCGTCTTGTAAAAACTTTTCACCACCTGCTCCGGCATGGCGGCTATGTCCAGATCCTGGCGGTAGATCTTCCGGCAGACCAGGGTCGTCTCCGCCTCCCGGAAGGTCACCCCCTGCTCCAAAAATTCCGGGGTCAGCCCAGATTTTGCCACCTTGTCCCCGTCCCGGCCGGAGAGGGTCCCCAGCAGCGCCAGGGCCTTGCGGCAATCCTCGGGGTAAAAGCTCAGGGTGAAATAGTCGCTCTTTTCCATAAAGTCGTGGGTATACCGGATGGGCTTGACGTACACCGTAGCCACATCCATTCCCCACAGGGTTCCCAGGCCGCCCCAGCTGACGGTCATGGTGTTGAATTTTTCCCGGTCTCCGGCGGTGAGCAGGGCCCACTTCCGGTTAAAAACGCCAAAGGCGTCTACCTTCCACTCCATGGCTTACCTCTTTCCGGCGTAGCGGGCCATCAGCTCCGCAATGGAGATGCCCTGGGGGCAGACGATCTCGCAGCTGTGGCAGGCCAGGCAGTCCTGGGGCCCGGTCCCCTCGGGAATGGGGGTGTTTTCGTTGCGGCTCTTGAAGATCTGGGGAATGGGCAGGCCCTGGGGGCACCGGGCGGTGCAGTAGCCGCACCCGGTGCAGGGCACCTTGTTTACCCGAATCATTTCCCGGGCAATGGCGTCCAGCGCTTCCCGCTCCCGGTCATTCAAAGGCTTTTCCGTCTGGAAGGTGGTGATATTCTCCCGGAGCTGGTCCATGTTGGACATCCCGGAGAGGATCATCTGTATCCCATCCACACTTTGCAGGAACCGGAAGGCCCATTCGGGGGCGGTGGTCCCGGGGCGCAGAGCATTCAGCGCCGCCAGATCCTCCTCCGGCAGCTTGGCAAGCCGGCCGCCCCGTACCGGCTCCATGACCCAGACGGGAAGACCGTACTCCCGGATCAGCTCCACCTTGGCCTTGGCGTTCTGCAATGTCCAGTCTAAGTAGTTCAGCTGGATCTGGACAAATTCCAGGTCCTTCCCATAGGCCTCCAGGAACCGGCGGATGGTGGCCCGGCTGCCATGGGTGGAGAAGCCCAGATGGCGGATCCGCCCGGCCTTTTTCTGCTCCATCAAATAGTCGAAAATGCCATACTTGGGATCCAGATAGCCCTCTACATTCCGCTCGGTGACGTTGTGGAACAGGTAGAAATCAAAATAGTCTACCTGGCATTTTTCCAGCTGCTTTTCAAAGATCTCCCGTGCCTTGGCCATGTTCTCCGGGGCGAAGCCGGGAAATTTGGTGGCAAGATAAAAGCTGTCCCGGGGATAGGCCGACAGCGCCTTGCCGATGGCCAGCTCGGAATTGCCGCTGTGGTAGCCCCAGGCGGTGTCGAAATAATTGATTCCCTGCGCCCGGGCGTAGGCCACCATTTCCTCGACCTTCTCCTGGTCGATTTGGTCATCCTTGCCGTCCACGGTGGGCAGGCGCATACAGCCCAGACCCAGCGCGGAGAGGCGAAGCCCCTGAAATTCCTTGTAAATCAATACCATAGCCTCCCAACTGTTTGAATTTTTTCTAAAATGGACGTATCCGCCGGGCAGAAGGTCAGCTGATCGATCTCCGCCGGGGTGATAAACCGCAGCTCCTTGTGTTCCAGGGCCGTCAGAACGCCCTCCCGAATGGCGGCCTCGTACACCGTCAGCTCCACGGTCAGATCCGGATAGCGGTGGAGGATCTGCGCGTAAACCGGCCCCACCTCCACCGTGATGGCCAGCTCCTCCCGGCATTCTCGGATCAGGGCCTGCTCGCCGGTCTCTCCAGGCTCCCGCTTTCCTCCGGGAAACTCCCACAGGAGCCCCCGAGCCTTGTGAGCTGGGCGCTGGCACGCCAAGAAACGGTCCCCCTCCCAAATCAGGGCGGCGGAGACCTGGGTAACGCGGTCCATAAGATCCTTCCTTTCTAAATATAAGTATACCGGCATTGGGCGAAAAAGTCAAGCAAAGGGCGGAGCCGGGAATTTTCAGTTGATTTGCGCCATGCGCTGTGGTAAAATAGAAACCGGGAGGGATGCTTATGGCCGGAACAGACCAGGTATTGGAATACAAATGTCCTTGTTGCGGCGCCGGACTGAAATTCAGCCAGGATGGGCAGAACATGGCCTGCGATTACTGCGGCAACACCTTTGAGATCGAAGCGGTTAAGGCCTATAACGCCACCCTCGCCCCCGACGAATTTGTCTGGGACAGTGGGGAAACCGCCTCCTGGAGCGAGGCCGAGGCCCAGACCATGCAAACCTTTCAGTGCCCCGCCTGCGGCGGCGTACTGATGACCGACGAGCATACCGCCGCCACCTTCTGTCCCTACTGCGAGAATCCGGCGATCATTCCGGGCCGCCTCTCCGGGGGCTGGAAGCCGGAGGGGATCATCCCCTTCCAGACCACCAAGGAGGACGCCAAGGCCGCCTTTTTAAAGCTGTGCAAGAGCAAACCCCTGCTTCCCAAGTTCTTTACCCAGGAACAGCGGATCGAGAAAATCACCGGCGTCTATGTTCCCTACTGGCTCTACACCTGCGGCGGGGATTTCCGGGGCCGATACAGTGCCACCATGACCCACGTCTGGTCGGACGCCAAGTACAACTACACCCGCACCGACCATTACTTACTGACCCGGGGCACCTCCGCGGCCTTCGAGGGGATCCCCATGGACGCTTCCAGCAAGCTGGACGATGGGCTGATGGAGTCCATCGAGCCCTTTGACTACACCGCCTCGGTGCCTTTCGAAACGGCCTACCTCTCCGGTTTTCTGGCGGACAAATACGATGTGGAGTCCCAGCTGGGCCAGGAGCGGATCCGCCAGCGGGTAGGGGCCTCCATGGAGGACCTGCTGGCCCCCACCTTTATGGGCTTTGCCACCGTGGTCCCTACGGGTAAGCAGCTCCGAGTGGACCACAGCCGGGCAAAGTACGTCCTTCTGCCGGTGTGGATGCTCCATACGAAATACAAGGATAAGACCTACGTTTTCGCCATGAACGGCCAGACCGGGCGGATCACCGGCACCTTCCCCGTCTGTCCCAAACGGACCGCCGCCTGGTTTGCCGCCGTCTGCGGCGGGGTGGCGGCGCTGGCCGTCGGACTGCAGTGGCTGCTGTGGCTGTAAAGGGGCGGACCATGAAAAGAGTTTGGATCATTCTCCTGCCACTTCTGTTCCTGCTGGGCTTGACGCCCAGCGCCTATGCCAGGACTCCTCGGGTCGTGGACGAGGCGGGGCTGCTGAGCGTGGAAGAGGAACAGGTTTTGGAGACCCGCGCGGGAGAGCTTTCGGAAAAATACGGCATGGACGTGGTCATTCTCACGGTTTACAGCCTGGACGGGCAGGACAGCGAATCCTATGCCGACGATTACTATGACAGCCACGGCTACGGCCTGGGCGGCGACAGCAGCGGCGTCCTGCTGCTTCTTTCCATGGAGTACCGGGACTGGGCCATCAGCACCTGCGGCGAGGCCATTTACGCCCTGACGGACTACGGGATCCAGGACGTTTTTTCCCAGATCGCCGGGTATCTGTCCGAGGACGAATACTACAACGCTTATCTTGCCTATCTGGACGCTCTGGAACCCTATTTTGACGCCTATGCCCAGGGTTCGCCCATCGACGGCGACGCCCCGTCGTATGAAGGCCCCGGAACCTATTACCCCGGCACCCAGGAGGAAACGGTCTACGCCCCCGAAAAAGTCCCCATTTTCCGGTTCCTGCTGGTAGGGCTTGCGGTGGGCGCGGTCGCTGGCGGCGTCACGGTGGCGGTGATGGCCAGCCAGATGAGCACCGCCAAACCCCAGCGGGGCGCGGCGAATTACGTCCAGCCGGGGAGCTATCAGCTCTACGAAAACCAGACCATTTTCCTCCACAGC
>CANRQC010000107.1 GCA_947632695.1 uncultured Oscillospiraceae bacterium
CCATGCCCATGCTCCGGGCCGTGAACGCCGTAGCGGTGGGGGAGGGCCAGTTCAGCCTGGAAGAGCGGATGGGCTGCGGCTTCGGGGCCTGCATGGGCTGCACCTGCCAGACGAAAAGCGGCCCCAAGCGGATCTGCAAGGACGGGCCGGTGCTGGAAAGGGGCGAGATCTTATGGTAAATACCAAAGTGACCCTCTGCGGCGTGGAGCTGGACAACCCCATTATCCCCGCCAGCGGCACCTTCGGCTATGGCCAGGAGTTTGCCGCATTGTATGATATCAACTGCCTGGGCTCCTTTAGCTTCAAGGGTACCACCCTGGAGCCCCGGTTTGGCAATCCCACCCCCCGCATTGCGGAAACTGCCGCCGGGATGCTCAATTCCGTGGGCCTGCAAAACCCCGGGGTGGAGGCGGTGATCGAGAAGGAGCTGCCCAAGCTGCGGCAGGTATTTCATAAACCGGTGATGGCCAATATCAGCGGATTTTCCGTGGCGGAATACACCGAGGTGGCAAGACGTTTGGAGGACCAGCCCGGCATCGGCTGGCTGGAGGTCAATATCAGCTGCCCCAACGTCCACGGCGGCGGCATGAGCTTCGGCGCGGACCCAGCGTTGGCCGCCCAGGTCACCCAGGCGGTGCGCCGGGTCACCAAGCGGCCCATCCTTATGAAGCTGTCCCCCAATGTGACGGATATCGCCGCCATTGCCCGGGCCTGCCAGGAGGCGGGGGCCGACGGCGTCAGCTTGATCAACACCCTGCTTGCCATGCGGATCGACCTTAAGCGCCGCCGCCCGGTGCTGGCCAACGGCACCGGGGGCCTGTCCGGTCCGGCGGTGAAGCCGGTGGCGGTGCGGATGATCTACCAGGTCTACGAGGCGGTGTCTATTCCCATTGTGGGTATGGGCGGCGTTCAGAACGCGGAGGATGTGCTGGAACTGATGCTGGCGGGGGCCACCGCCGTGGAGGTGGGGGCCGCCAACCTGGCGGACCCCTTTGCCAGCAAAAAAATCGTGGAGGAGCTGCCCCAGGCCATGGAAAAGTACGGGGTGGAGAATTTGTCGGAACTGATCGGAGGCGCGCATTAAATGGGTAGAGACGTGATCATCGCCTGCGACTTCGCCGGGCGGAAGCAGACCCTGGAATTTCTGGACCGTTTTTCTCAGGAGCGGCCCTTTTTGAAGATCGGCATGGAGCTCTTTTACGCGGAGGGCCCCGCCATTGTCCGGGAGCTGAAGGAGCGGGGGCACAAGCTCTTTTTGGACTTAAAGCTCCACGACATCCCCAACACCGTGAAGAAGGCCATGGCGGTGCTGTCCAGCCTGGACGTGGACTTGTGCAACCTCCACGCCGCGGGGACCCGGGCCATGATGGAGGCGGCGCTGGAGGGCCTGACCCGGCCCGACGGCACCCGGCCCATGCTGATCGCCGTGACCCAGCTGACCTCCACGGGCCAGGAGCGGATGGAGGAGGAGCTGCTGATCCGGGAGCCGCTGGAGCAGGTGGTCCTCCACTACGCCGCCAACGCCAAGGCCGCCGGCCTGGACGGGGTGGTCTGCTCGCCCCTGGAAGCGGGGAAGGTCCACACAGTCTGTGGGAAGGAATTTCTGACCGTCACCCCCGGGGTCCGGTTTGCCGGCGGGGACGTGGGGGACCAGATCCGGGTCACCACCCCCGCCAAGGCCAAGGAGCTGGGCAGCGACTACATCGTGGTGGGCCGTCCCATCACCGCCGCCCCGGATCCGGTGGAGGCATACCGCCGCTGCGTGGCGGATTTTGTGGATTAAATGAAGGAGGAGCATATGGAAGCGCTGAAACAAGCCGTTGCCCGGGACCTGCTGCGTATTGGAGCCGTGTTTTTCCGGCCGGACGAGCCCTTCGCCTGGGCCAGCGGCATTAAAAGCCCGGTCTACTGCGACAACCGCTTGACCCTCACCGCCCCCCAGGTCCGCACCCGGGTGGAGGAGGGACTGGCGTCTATCATTCGGGAAAAATATCCCCAGGCGGAGGTCCTGATGGGCACCTCCACCGCCGGCATCGCCCACGCCGCCATCACAGGCCATCTTTTGGGGTTGCCCATGGGCTATGTCCGCTCCGGGGCCAAGGACCACGGCCGGAAAAATCAGATCGAGGGCAAGCTCCTGCCGGGCCAGAAGGTGGTGGTGGTGGAGGACCTGATCTCCACCGGCGGCAGCGTGCTGGAGGTGGTCCAGGTCCTGCGGGAGGCCGGGGCGGAGGTGCTGGGCATCGTGTCCATCTTCACCTACGGCATGGCCAAGGGCCTGGCCCGGCTGCGGGAGGCTCAGATCGAGAACACCAGCCTGACGGATTTCGACTGCGTCGCTCAGGTGGCCGCCCAGGAGGGCTACATTGCCCCCCAGGATGTGCGCCGGCTGCTGGCCTTCCGGGACAATCCCTCCGACGAAAGCTGGATGGAGGCCCAGGCATGAAGGATCTCATCGACATTCGGGATCTGAGTCCCGAGGATCTTCAAAAATTAACGGATACCGCCTTGGATATCATCGCCCGGCCGGAGGCTTACAGCCACCTGTGCCAGGGGAAAAAGCTGGCCACCCTGTTTTTTGAGCCCTCCACCCGGACCCGGCTCAGCTTCGAGGCGGCCATGTACGAGCTGGGGGGCCAGGTGCTGGGCTTCTCCCAGGCCAACAGCTCCTCCGCCGCCAAGGGGGAGAGCGTGGCGGACACCGCCCGGGTGGTAGAATGCTACGCGGATATTATCGCCACGCGCCATCCTTTAGAGGGCGCGCCGCTGGTGGCCGCCATCAACGCCAAGATCCCCATTATTAACGCCGGGGACGGAGGCCACAACCATCCCACCCAGACTCTGGCGGATCTGCTGACCATCCGCCGCCGGAAGGGCCGGTTCGGCCACCTGACCATTGGATTGTGCGGGGACCTGAAGTACGGCCGGACGGTCCACTCTCTGATCGGGGCCATGTCCCGGTATGAAGGGGTGAAATTCGTCCTCATCAGCCCGGAGGAGCTGCGGCTGCCGGAGTATGTCCGTCGGGATTTGGAGCAGGGGGGCATCCCCTATGAAGAAAACCGGGATCTGGAAGACGCCATGCCGGGTCTGGATGTTTTGTACATGACGCGGGTCCAGCGGGAGCGCTTTGCCAGCATGGAGGAGTACGAGCGGTTAAAGGACAGCTACATCCTGACGGTGGACAAGCTGAAAAACGCCAAGCCCGATATGTGCATTCTCCATCCGCTGCCCCGGGTCAATGAGATCAGCGTCCTGGTGGACAGCGACCCGAGAGCCTGCTATTTTGAGCAGGCCCTCAACGGCAAATTCATGCGGATGGCCCTGATCCTCCGGCTGCTGGGCATTCCGGGGGAGAAGCCTGCCCAGGAGGTGCCGACAGGGGAGATGGTGCCGGGTCTGCGGTGCTGGAACCACCGATGCATCTGCCAGGTGGAGCAGGAGCTTCCTCAGCGGTTCCGCCGGGACCGGGAGGGGGCATACCGGTGCCTGTACTGCGAGGCGCTGGCGGAAACCGAATAAAAACAATGTCCGCCGGAAGAAAAATCTTCCGGCGGGTTGATTTTTTGGGCGGGATGGGCTATAATAGAAAAAATGTTCGATAAGGAGCCGCCGCTATGGAAATGCTGACGAAAAGGGAAGCCCGCCGATTTCTGCTGCGCAAGCACGGCCTGCTGGGGGCCTATCGTTTTTCCGGCAAGGCGGGGGCTCGGGCCTTTCTTCGCCAGGCCGGGTGCGTCCAGTTCGACCCCATCGACGTCTGCGGGCGAAGTCCGGACCTGACCTTCCACGCCCGGGTGAAGGGCTTTTCCCGGCGGCAGCTCTGGGAGCTGCTGTACCGAGATCGGAAGGCGGTAGACTATTTCGACAAGAATCTCTCGATCATCCCGGTGGAGGACTGGCCCTATTTTGCCCGGGAGCGGGCGGCCCACCTGGATTCCGAGCGGAGCCGGGAGCGACTCCGGGCGGTCCGGCCCCAAATTTTAGCGGAGATCGCCCGCCGGGGGCCTCTCTGCGCCGGGGACTTTGAGATTGCGGAGAAGGTGGACTGGTATTGGAGCAGCACCTCCATTGCCCGGGCGGCACTGGAGCACCTGTATTTTACCGGGGAGCTGGCCATTCACCACAAAAAGGGGAATCTCAAATACTATGACCTGGCCGAAAACTGCGTCCCGCCGGACATTCTTGCTCAGCCGGATCCCCTCCCGGAGGATCACGCCTACCGAAAATGGCGGGTCCGGCGGCGCGTTGGGGCCGTGGGACTGCTGTGGGACCGGGGTTCCGACGCCTGGCTGGGAATCCCCGGACTCAAGGCGGCGGAGCGGTCCGCCATCTTCACGGAGCTGACGGAGGAAGGGGTGCTGCTGCCGCTGGAGGTGGAGGGGCTTCGCCTCTACTGCCTGGCGGAGGATCGGGCGCTGCTGGATTCCATCCGCTCCGGGGACCGGTTCCGGCCTCGGTGTGAGCTGATCGCCCCGCTGGACAGCTTGCTCTGGGACCGGCGGCTCATTGAAGCGCTGTTCGGCTTTTCCTACCGATGGGAGATCTACACCCCCCAGGAAAAGCGGAAGTACGGCTACTATGTCCTGCCGGTACTTCATGGGGACGTGTTTATGGGCAGGGTGGAGCCGGTGTTCGACCGGGCCGCCGGCGTGCTGACGGTGAAAAACTACTGCCCCGAGCCGGGGGTACCCCAGGACCGGGCTGCCCTGGACGGAGCCCTTCGGCGGCTGGAGGAATTTCTCCGCCGGGAATAAAAACCGGCCCCTGCCGGGACCGGTTTACATAACTTCAAGTCGCTATTTTTCTTCCTTTTCCCAGGGCCAGCGGAATTTCTTCTTCGGCTCCTTTTGCTCTCCGGCTAGAGACTGGATGGCCTTTTCCGCGGGGTAGCCCTGCTTTGCCGCCCGGCGGTAGTATTCCAGGGCCTTTTCCCGGTCCGCCGTGACGCCGACGCCGCCCTCGTAGCACTTGCCCAGATAGTATTCCGCCCGGGACAGGCCTTGCTCCGCCGCCTTGGCAAACCACAAAAACGCGGAGGCCGGATCCCGCTCCACGCCCCGGCCGGTAAAGTAGCACATGGCCAGGCTGCACTGGGCCCGGGCGCTTCCGGCCTGGGCGCCCTGACGGTACAGGGCGACAGCCTTCTGCCAGTCCTGCTCCACGCCGATGCCGGCCTCGTAGCAGGCCCCCAGACTGGCGGCGGCCTCGGTATAACCGCCCTCCAGGGCGGCACGGTAGAGGGCCGCCCCTCTTTGGGGATCCTTGGCGACCCCCACGCCCCGCTGGAAGCACTCTCCTAAGTAGTACTGGCCCCGGGGGAAGCCCTGATCGGCGGATTTTTGGAACCACGCCGCCGCCTTGCCATAGTCCCGGGGGAACGCGACGCCCCAATAGTAGAAGCAGCCCAAAAAGCTCTGGGCCTGGGGGTCCCCCTTTTCCGCCCCCTGGCGGTACAGCTCGGCGGCCTGCACCTTGTCCATGGAGGTGCCCCGGCCCAGCTCATAGCAAAGCCCCAGCGAGCAGGTGGCGGGGAGATAGTCCTTCCGGTGGGCCTGCTGATAGTAGGCGAAGGCCCGCTCCCGGTCCGCCGGCACCCCAAGACCTGATTCATAGCACTTGCCCAGCAGGTGCATGGCTCGGGGGAAGCCCTGCTCCGCTGCCTTTTCCAGCCAACGGATGGCCTCCTTGGGGTTCCGGGCTGTCCCGATGCCCTGAAGGTAGCAGAAGCCCAGATTGCACTGGGCGGGGGGATAGTTCTTTTCCGCCGCCTGGCGGTAGAGCCGGAGGGCCTCCGCCTTGTCCATGGCCACGCCGTTTCCCAGCTCATAGCACACGCCCAGAGCGCAGGTGCCGATGGGCAGGCCCACGTCGTGGACCCGGCGGAACAGGGAGGCGGCCTTTTCCGAGTCCCGTTCCACGCCGCTGCCCAGCTCATAGCACCGGCCCAGCAGATAAATGGCCCGGAGATTGCCCATTTGCGCCGCCTGACGGAACAGCTTCGCGCCGGCCTCCAAGTCCTGAGGCACCCCCACGCCGCAGAAGTAGCAATTTCCAAGGCTGCACAGGGCGGGGGCAAAGGGAAGCGCCGCGGCCTTCCGGTAAAAGGCCACCGCCCGCTTGGCGTCCTGGGGAACGCCCTCCCCAAACTCCCAGCACCGGCCCAGCTGGTTCAGAGCGTGGGGGCTGCCCTGTTCCGCCGCCTGGGTGAACAGACGCACCGCTTGATCCGGATCCTTTTTGACCCCGTTGCCCTCCAGATAGCACATTCCCAGGCTGTACTGGGCGAAGGCGTCGCCGCCCTCCGCCGCCCGGGTGAGGTAGGCGATCCCTGCCGCCGGATCCTGCTGGGATCCGCCCAGGCCGTAGAGAAGCCGGAGCCCCAGCTGGCACAGCTGGGCCGGATCCTCGGTTCGGGAAGCGCCCCGGGACTGGTTCATGGCCGCGGCCCGGCGAAGGAGCCGGGGATCGATGGAGACCAACGTCATATCCTCCTGGGCGCTGGGATCAAGCTGCCAATTATCTTCCTGGGCCATGGGGCTCACTTCCTTTCCACCGGCTCCGGGGAACCGCCTATAATAAATAAGTATAGCATACTTCGGGATGGATTTCCAGAGCCCGGAGAAAATTTTCTATTGAATTTGAATCAGAAGGAGGAAGAGGTATGCGCCTGGGTTACGACTTTTTTCACCGCCCCTGTCTGGAGGTGGCCCGGGACCTGGTGGGCAAGGTGCTGATCCATCAGACCCCCGAGGGGGAGAAGCAGCTGCGGATCACCCAGACCGAGGCCTACTGCGGGGAGGCCGACACCGCCTGCCACGCCCATCACGGCCGCACCAAGCGGAATGAGGTGCTCTACGCCCCGGCGGGGACGGTGTACGTCTACCTCTGCTACGGCATC
>CANRQC010000108.1 GCA_947632695.1 uncultured Oscillospiraceae bacterium
CGCTGCGCCGTCCGCCGGCGCCGGCAACGCCGGACTGAGCCTGGTATTTGTGCTTGTAGCGGAAATCCAGCAGGGTGGACAGGTTGTCGTTGACCCGGAGGATCACGCTGCCTCCGTGGCCCCCGTCGCCCCCGTCGGGGCCGCCGGCGGCGACATATTTCTCCCGGTGGAAGGCTACCGCCCCGTCTCCTCCCCGGCCGCCGGCAACGCTGATCCGCACTTTATCCACAAACATAGGGAACCTCCAATAAAAACGGGGCTGCCGAGGCAGCCCCTGTGTTTCCGATTACTGCTCCGCGTACACCGAGCACTGACGGCGATCCTTGCCCTTCCGCTCAAAGCGGACGGTGCCATCCACCAGGGCAAACAGGGTGTCGTCGCTGCCGATGCCCACGTTCACACCGGGATGGATATGGGTGCCTCTCTGACGGACCAGGATGTTGCCGGCCAGAACGAACTGACCGTCGGCCCGCTTAGCGCCCAGGCGCTTGGACTCGGAGTCCCGGCCGTTCTTGGTGGAACCGCCGCCCTTATGGTGCGCGAAGAACTGAAAACCGATTTTCAGCATGGGTTTACACCTCCAAAACTTCGATATAATCAGGATAATCGTCCCGCAGGCTGCACAGCGTCAGCATCAGTCCCGCCAGCACGGCCTGGACTGTCTCCTCCTCATCGCAGACAGCGGGAAGGGTCAGGCTGATTCGGGCGTCCTCCTCCCTGACCCGGACTTTGGCCTTGGCGCCGCACACATCGTTGATGGTGGCCTCGGCCATGGTCACGGCGGCGGAAACGGCGGCGCAGACAATGTCCGTGCCCGCCTCCGAGTAGCCGCTGTGGCCGCTGACGGTGAACCCGGTGATCCGGTCATCGTCACTAAAAAACTCGCACCTGGTCATTTTACAGGGCGATCTTGGTGATCTCCACCTTGGTGTAGGGCTGACGGTGGCCCATCTTGCTCTTCTCGTTCTTCTTGGCCTTGTACTTGAAGACGTAGAGCTTCTTGCCCTTGCCGTTTTTCAGGACCTTGGCCTCCACCTTGGCGCCATCCAGCACGGGGGCGCCGATCTTGGAATTTTCCCCGTCCAGGACTGCCAGCACCTGGTCAAAGGTGACCTGGGCGTTCTCCTCGGCGCCAAGCTTCTCGATGTAGAGGGTGTCCCCCTCGGCAACGGTGTACTGCTTCCCGCCGGTGACGATAACTGCTTTCATTTGTTTTTTCACCTACTTTTAAACTTGTAGTCTCGCTTGGAAGGCGCCGAAGAAATACCGGACTTAGAGCCTTTTCAATGCGGCCCGTCTATTTTATCAGGCGGGAAGGAAAAAGTCAAGCCCAAATTTCCATTTTTTCTCCCTTTGGAGGCGGTTTTTCCCACGTCCGGTGAAAAATGTGAATTTTTTACGGCATGGTTTACATTTGCCCCGGGTTGTGATAGAATAAAGTCAAGGAGGCGGATCCATGGAACAATTTTTCAGCGAATTGAAGAGCTTCTTCCGGAAGGGAGACCTGGTTCTGCTCCTGCTGTGTCTGGCGACCACAGGCTTCGGATGCCTGGCCATCGCCAGCGCCACCAACCCCACCGGCGCCTTTCGCTCCGTGGCGGTCCAGGTGGCGGCGGCGCTGCTGGGCGTGCTGTTTTTCATCGTCTTCTCCTCCATCGATACGGAATTTTTCTCCGAGCACCGGCTGGCCCTGGTGCTGTTCAATACGGTCCTCCTCCTGATGCTGCGCACCCCCTTCGGCGAGGACTTCGGCACCGGTAACCGAAGCTGGCTGGATATCCCCCTGGTGCCCTTCAGCATCCAGCCGGCGGAGATCTGTAAAATCACCTACATTCTCATCATGGCCTCCGTCATGGCCTCCCACCAGAATCAGGTGTCCTCCATTCCTTCGGTGTTCCACATGGTCTTTCACCTGGCGCTGCTGGTGGGCGTGAACTACGTCATGTCCAACGACGCCGGCGTGTCGCTGATCTTCGTGTTCATTTTTATCGGCATGACCTTCGCCGGCGGGGTAAGCCTGATCTGGTTCCTGCTGGCAGGGGGCGGGATCGCCGCCGCCATTCCATTCCTGTGGAACTACGTCATGGCGGAATACCAGAAGGATCGGTTTCGGATCCTCTGGGATCCCACTGTGGACCCCAACGGCGAGGATCAGCGCTACCACAGCCTGCGCAGCCTCTACACCCTCCGGGGCGGCGGCTGGGTCGGCCAGGGGCTGTTCAACGGCAACCGGGTCCAGGCGGACTCCCTTCCCGCCCAGCACACCGACTACATTTTCTCCTCCATCGGCGAGGAGCTGGGCTTTCTGGGCTGCGTGGCGGTGATGGTGCTGCTGTTCCTCATCGTATTGCGCTGCATCTATGTGGGGACCAAGAGCCCGGACTATCTGCGGCGGCTGGTGTGCTTCGGCGCGGCCTCGGCCCTGATCTTTCAGATCATCAGCAACATCGGTATGTGCCTGGGCGTCACTCCTGTGATCGGTCTGACGCTGCCCTTCTTCAGCTACGGCGGAAGCTCCCTGGTGACCATCTACGCCATGCTGGGGCTGGTGTCCGGCGTCCACGCCCGGCCGGAGGCGGAGAGCCATCAGCTCTACGTCCGGCCCATCTATCCCGCGTTTTAGGCACGCCCCTGCCCTCAATCTGTAGTTTTGCCCCCCTGGGGCTGTTCAGAACCCAAATCAAAATAAAAAGGAGCGACCAAGTTATGAGACAATTTATGGACCAAGACTTCCTGCTCTCCAACGACACCGCCAAGCACCTGTACCACGACTATGCCTCCTCCATGCCTCTGGTGGACTACCACTGCCACATCCCCCCCCAGGAGATCTATGAGGACCGCCGGTTTGACAACCTGGCCCAGGTCTGGCTGGGAGGCACGAATCCCGACGGCAGCTACTTCGGCGACCACTACAAGTGGCGGGTCATGCGCTCCAACGGGGTGCCGGAGGACTACGTCACCGGGGATCAGCCCGCCTACCAGCGCTTCCTGAAATTCGTGGAGGCCCTGGAGATGGCCATCGGCAACCCCATGTACCACTGGTGCAACCTGGAGCTGCGGCAGTTCTTCGGCGTCACCAAGCCCCTGACCCTGGACACCGCCCAGGAGATCTGGGACACCTGCAACGAAAAGCTCCGCACCGACCCCGATCTGACCGTCCGGGGCATCATCCGCAAGGCCAACGTGGCCTTCATCGGCACCACCGACGACCCGGTGGACACCCTGGAGTGGCATGAGAAAATCGCCGCCGACCCCACGATCTCCGTGAAGGTCTGCCCCTCCTTCCGGCCGGACAAGGCCATCAACATCACCAAGCCCGGCTTCACGGAATACCTGGCCGTTCTGGCCAAGTCCGTGGGCAAGGAAAAGCTTTCCACGGTTGACGAGGTCTGCGCCGCCCTGGTGGAGCGGCTGGAGTACTTCCACGCCCGAGGCTGCCGGGCCAGCGACCACGGCCTGGACTACATCCCCTACCGGGAGGGTACCCCCGAAGAAGTGGAGGCCGCCTACCAGAAGGCCCTGGCCGGTCAGAGCCTGACCCTGGAGGAGGCGGAAAAGTACCAGACCGCCATTCTCCTGTGCCTGGGCAAGGCCTACAGCCGGCTGAATATCGCCATGCAGCTCCACTACTCCTGCATCCGGAACAACAACGAGCGGATGTACCGCGTCATGGGGGCCGACACCGGCTTTGACGCCATCGCCCAGAACACCTGCGGCGAGAGCATCGCCCGGCTCCTGTCCGCCCTGGATCTGGAGCAGGCCTGCCCCAAGACCATTCTCTACTCCCTGAACCCGGCGGACAACGCCCAGCTGGGCACCCTGATCGGCTGCTTCCAGGACAGCACCGTTCCCGGCAAGATCCAGCACGGCTCCGCCTGGTGGTTCAACGATACCAAGACCGGCATGGAGGATCAGATGCGCTCCCTGGCCAGTCTGGGGCTGCTGGGCAACTTCATCGGCATGCTCACCGACTCCCGCTCCTTCCTGTCCTACGCCCGGCACGACTATTTCCGCCGGATCTTGTGCAATCTCCTGGGCCAGTGGGTGGAAAACGGGGAATATCCCAATCACGACGCCTCCCTCCGGAAAATCGTGGAGGGCATCTGCTACCGCAACGCCGCCCGGTACTTTGATCTGTAAAACGCGACCTAGCCCCGGCCCAAAAGGCCGGGGCGCCGCTTTTCCCCGGAATCAGCTTCCCGGTTTGGGCATATTGTAAACTGGATGTGGGAGCTTTGTCCGCTTTTTTCCGGGAAAAGGGGACAAATAACCCTTGACAAACCCGGCTTTCAGTGGTAGAATACCAAGGTAATCAAGAAGGCTGAATCATCCGCCTCACCTCCAGCCCAGGGCAAAGAGGTTCATACCCATCTCCTTGCGGGGGATCGTAAGCGGTATGCGGATGTTTTGGCATCCGCTTTTTTGTTGTTTTATTGGAGGTGCTCACCATCGGCAAATTAGACCATCAGCTCAACGACGAAATTCGGGACAAGGAGCTTCGGGTCATCGGCCCAGACGGCGCCCAGCTTGGCATCATGTCCGCCGCGCAAGCCCTCGCCATGGCGGAGGAGCGGCAAATGGATCTGGTGAAGATCTCTCCCAACGCCACGCCCCCCGTCTGCAAAATTATGGACTACTCCAAGTACTGCTTCGATCAGAAGAAGCGGGAAAAGGAGGCCAAGAAAAATCAGCGGGTGGTGGAGATCAAGGAGATCCGCATGAGTCCCAGCATCGACACCAACGACCTGAACACCAAGGTCAAGAGCGCCCAAAAATTCCTGAAGGAGGGCAACCGGGTCAAGGTAAGCGTCCGCTTCCGCGGCCGGGAGATGGCCCACACCAATCTGGGCGAGAAGCTGCTGCTGGAGTTTGCCGAGTCCTGCAAGGAGATGGCCGCCCTGGAGAAGAGCCCCAAGCTGGAAGGCCGCTTTATGTCCATTTTCCTCACCCCCAAGAACAGCAAGTAAGCAAAGTAGATACGGAAGGAGATACACCTATGCCCAAGCTGAAAACCCACAGCGGCGCGAAGAAGCGGTTCAACCTGACCAAAACCGGGAAGGTCAAGAGAGCCCGCGCCTACAAGAGCCATATCCTCACCAAGAAGGATACCAAGCGTACCCGCCGCCTGCGCAGCACGGCTTACGCCGACGTGACCAACACCGCGGCCATCAAAAAGATGATCCCGTACAAGTAAGCAGGATAGGAGGATACTACTATGGCTAGAATCAAGGGCGCGATGATGACGCGCAAGAGAAGAAATAAGACCCTGCGCCTGGCGAAGTCCTACTGGGGCTCCAAGTCCAAGCACTTCAAGATGGCCAAGCAGGCCGTCATGAAGTCCGGCAACTATGCCTTTGAAGGCCGCAAGCAGAAGAAGCGCACCTTCCGCACCATGTGGATCGCCCGCATCTCCGCCGCCGTGGCTCCCTATGAGATGAACTACTCCACCTTTATGCACGGTCTGAAGAAGGCCGGCGTGACCCTGAACCGGAAGAGCCTGTCTGAGATGGCGATTCAGGACAAGGACGCCTTCGCCGCCGTGGTCGCTCAGGCCAAGGCCGCGCTGAACTGATTTTTTAGGACCCTGCCCACGGTGGGCAGGGTCTATCCTTTTTGGGAGGTGGGCAAGTGGAGCTGACCCACACCGCCGCCCGGACCGGGCGGTTATCCGGCTTTTTGCGGCAGGAGCTGGCCATGTCCCAGGGGCTGATCAACCGGCTCAAACGCCGAGAGGCGATCCTGGTCAACGGCCGGCCCGTCTGGGTGGACTACAACGTGGTTCCCGGAGATCGGATCACCGTTCTTCTGGAGGAACCGGAGGCGCAGTACCCCCCGGAATCGGGGGAGCTGACCATCCTATATGAAGATGAGCACCTGCTGGCGGTGGACAAGCCCGCCGGGATGCTGATCCACCCCTCCCGGTCACAACTCACCGGCACCCTGGCAAACCGGGTGCTGTTTTACTACCGGCAGACCGGGCAGGACTGCGCCTTCCATCCCGTCACCCGGCTGGACCGGGACACCTACGGGCTGGTGCTGCTGGCGAAAAATTCCCACATCCACGCCGCCATGACCGCTCTGCACCGGGAAAACCGTCTGGAAAAAACCTACCACGCCCTGGTCTTTCCCGGGCCGGCGGCGGACAGTGGGACCATCGACGCCCCCATCGCACGGCTTCCCCTGCCCAGCCTGCTCCGGCAGGTGGACCCCCGGGGAAAGCCCGCCAAAACGGAATTTTGGGTCCTTTTCCGGGGCGAAAAGGGTGCAAAACTGGCCCTGCGGCCCGTCACGGGCCGCACCCATCAGCTCCGGGTCCACTGCGCCTGGATGGGCTTTCCCATTTTGGGGGATCCCCAGTACTTTAGCCCGGAGAGCATGGCCCGTTCCCAGGCGCTGGGGCTTACGGGGCAGGCCCTCTGCGCGAAAAGCCTGGCCTTCCCCCACCCGGTTACCGAAGAGCGGATGGTCCTGGAATCCCGGATGGACGTGCCGGATTTGTAGACTTTTCCCAACTCCCGCGGCGGAAAAACCGGGAAAATCGGCGCGGTTTCCACTTGCGTTTTTCAGCGAAAACAGGCATAATAGAACCAACTTGATCGAATCGGCCGGCGAAAGCGGCGCAACATTTTGGGAGGATCAACTATGCAGAAGGTCTTGATTCTGGACTTCGGCGGACAGTACAATCAGCTCATCGCCCGGCGGGTGCGGGAATGCCACGTCTATTGCGAGGTGCATCCCGCCGCCAAGGCGACCCTGGACAGCGTGCGGG
>CANRQC010000109.1 GCA_947632695.1 uncultured Oscillospiraceae bacterium
GGCTTCCGGAAGAGAATGGCCACTTCCAACGGGCGCAAGGTGCTGGCCCGCCGCCGCGCCAAGGGCCGCCAGGTTCTGACCGCCTAAACGACCTGAGCTGTCCGATATCGCGCAAGCGCGAAATGGGAGTCCATGCGGGGCGAACGGCATTTTCGCCCCGCTCCCTTTTTCTAACGGGAGGCGCTGCCATGCAATTTTCCGCATCCTTAAAGCAAAACCACATTTTCCGGCGGCTCTACGCCACCTCCGGCAAGGCCAACGGCCTGCTGGTGCTCTACGCCCGGCGCAACCGCACCGACCGGAACCGGGTGGGCCTGACCGTCAGCAAAAAGCTGGGCCACGCCGTGGTGCGCAACCGGGTCCGCCGCCGCCTGCGGGAGATCTACCGGCTGAACGAAAGCCGGTTCCGCCGGGGCTTCGATATCGTGGTGGTGGCCCGGAGCCGGGCCGTGGAGGCGGATTTTTCCCAGCTGACGGCGGCTTACCTCTCCCTGGCGAAAAAGGCGGGCATCCTTTTGGAGGACCCCCAATGAAACAGCTGCTTCTCTGGCTCATCCGGTTTTACCGCCGGCACATTTCCCCCGGGACGCCGCCGGCCTGCCGGTTCGTGCCCACCTGCTCCCAGTATGCCTACCTGGCCATTGAAAAATACGGCGCCTGGAAGGGCGGCCGCATGGCCCTGGCCCGGCTGCTGCGGTGCAATCCCTTCTACCGGGGCGATCTGTACGACCCGGTACCATGACCTCCTCGCAAAAGAGGAGAAGGAGGAATGTCCATGATTCTCGCCTTCCATATCGGGGATATCATCACCGTTCCCTTCGGCTATCTGCTGGACTGGATGTACCGGCTCTCCGGTAACTACGGCATGGCCATGCTGCTATTCGCCATCCTGGTGAAGATCATCCTCATCCCCATCACCGCCAAGAGCAAGAAGACCTCCATGAAGCTCTCTCGGCTCAGTCCCCGGATCAAGGAGATCCAGGATAAGTATACCGATCAACAGAAGCAGGGCGAGGCCCTGCAGGCCCTCTATAAGGAAGAGGGCGTCAGCATGGGCGGCGGCTGCCTTTGGAGCCTGGTCCCCCTGCTGATCCTGTTCCCCCTGCTGGCGGTGGTGCGCCAGCCCCTGGTGTACATGCTCCACGAGACCGCGGAGACGGCGCAGAGAATCGTCGCCGTCATGACGGAGCAGGCGCCCCAGTATTTTACCGGCAACACCTACTACGCCCAGGTCGCCGCCGCCCGGCACATCCATGAGTACGCCCAGGTCATCCGGGACGCCATCCCCGGCATCAGCGAGGCCACTCTGGCCGGCATGAATTTTGACTTCTTGGGCATCGACGTGGGCGCCATCCCAGAATTTAACATCTTCGCCTGGAGCGCCTATGACTGGGCCCATATCGGGGCCTTCCTGATCCCGGTGTTCTCCGCCGGCAGCCAGGTGCTGAGCATGTTCATCATGACCAAGATGAACAACTCCGTCATCACCGACAAAAACGGCGTAAAAGACAAGGAGACCGCCGAAAATTCCCAGGCAAACCAGACCAACAAGACCATGATGATCATCTCGCCCCTGCTGTCGCTGTGGGTGGGCTTCACGGTGCCCGGGGCGCTAAGCCTGTACTGGTTCGTCCAGGGCATGGTATCCATTGCCATCGACGTGATCCTGACCCAGCACTACCGGAAGATCTACGACGCCGAGGACGCCATCCGGCTCCAGCAGGCCATGGAGCGGGACCGGATCGAGGCCGAAAAGGAGCGGCAGCGGGCCGAGCGCCGGGCCGCCAATCCCGAAGGCATCACCGAGAACACCAGCAAAAAGAAATTGCAGCAGAAGCAGCAGCGGGAACAGCTGGCCGCCAAGGCCGCCGCGGCCAAGGAGTACGCCGCCCGAAAGGGCACGGTGGAGGAGGAGGAAGCGGACGCCTCCGGCGCCCTCTCCGGGATCCCCAGCCGGCCCTACTGCAAGGGCCGGGCCTATGACCCCAACCGCTACGGCAACCATACGGAGGAATAAGACATGGAAAAAACCATTGTTGCCACCGGCAAGACCATCGATCTTGCCATTGAAAACGCGCTGAATCAGCTGGGTCTGGACCGGGACAGCGTTTCCGTCCAGGTGCTGGCCCAGGCCAAGGCGGGCTTTTTGGGCTTCGGGGCGGCCCCGGCCAAGGTCCAGGTGACCTACGAGGCGCCGGATCCCATTTCCGCGCCGGAGGCGGCGCCCAAGACCGCCCTGTCCTCCGCCTCCCGCTCCGCCAAGCCCCCCAAGCCGCCCAAGAAGGAGACCCCCAAGGAGGTCACCCCGGAGACCAAGCCTGAGATCCGCAAGGTGGACAAGATCTCCAATCCCCCCAAGGCCCGGCCCGAGCGGCAGGACCGTCCCCGCAGGGACAAGCCTCAGCCCAAGGCCCCCAGGCAGCAGCCCGAGGAGAAGAAGGCCCCCGCCGCGCCCAAGGTCTACGCCCCCGCCGAGCCCGGCAGCACGGAGGAGCGGATCGAGACCTTCCTGAAGGGCCTTCTGGAGCACATGGACTCCGACGCCGTGCCCCACGCCTGGAAGGTGGAGGAAAACTCCTACCGGGTGGATCTGGTGGGCCAGGATCTGGGCTATCTCATCGGCCGCCGGGGGGACACCCTGGACGCCATCCAGCACCTGTGCGGCAACGCCATGAACCGGGGCCAGTCCGGCCACATCCGGGTCAGCGTGGACGCCGAGGCCTACCGGGAGAAGCGGGAGGATTCCCTCCGCCGCTACGCCCGGAAGAAAGCCCAGCAGGTCCTGAAGCTCCGCCGGCGCACCACCCTGGAGCCCATGAACGCCTATGAGCGCCATGTGATCCACGCCACCCTCCAGGACATGGAGAACATCTCCACCTACTCCACCGGCACGGAACCCAACCGCCGGGTGGTCATCGAATACTTCAAATAAAATCGGGGCCCCCCACGGGGCCCCTGCTTTTTTTCGACCTCTTCCATTGGCAAAAACGATACCGAGCGGGCCCAGCAGCTGTAACGATTACCACCGGGCCCACGCACGTATTGTCAGCGGCCACCGGCCGCCGATACCGAGCGGGCCCAGCAGATGTAGCGTTTCGCGCCAGGCTGGGGCACGCATTAGCCGCGGGTCTTACCCGCTTACCCAACTGCCGCAGTAACGATACCGGGCAAAAAGGATCGGGAAGCGATTACAGAAATCCCGGTGCGCTTTGTCAGCGGCCACCGGCCGCCCCCGGGTGGGGGCCTTTTTAAGATCAGCCGCCGGGCTGAGAGCTGGACCGGAGGGTCACGTCGTGATACCCGCCCTCCACGATGGAGGTGGCGGAGACCAGGGTCAGCTTGGCCTCCTTCTGAAGCGAAGCGATGGTGGTCACGCCGCAGTTGCACATGGTACTCTTGACCTTGTAGAGGCTGTTCTCCACATTGGTGTGGAGCGGCCCGGCGTAGGACACGTAGGAGTCCACGCCCTCCTCGAAGCTCAGCTTGCTAGCGCCGCCCAGATCGTAGCGCTGCCAGTTCCGGGCCCGGTTGGAGCCCTCGCCCCAGTATTCCTTCATGTAGACCCCGTTGACCAGCACCTTGGGGGAGGGGGCCTCGTCGAACCGGGCGAAGTACCGGCCCAGCATCAGGAAATCCGCCCCCATGGCCAGGGCCAGGGTCATGTGATAGTCGTGAACGATGCCGCCGTCGGAGCAGATGGGGACGTAGATCCCCGTCTCCCGGAAGTACTCGTCCCGGGCCGCCGCCACCTCGATCAGCGCCGTGGCCTGGCCCCGGCCGATGCCCTTGGTCTCCCGGGTGATGCAGATGGAGCCGCCGCCGATGCCGACCTTCACAAAGTCCGCCCCGGCCTGGGCCAGGAACAAAAATCCGTCCCGGTCCACCACGTTCCCCGCGCCCACCTTCACGGTGTCGCCGTACTGCTCCCGGATCCAGGCGATGGTCTTCTGCTGCCAGCAGGTGTAGCCCTCGGAGGAGTCGATGCACAGCACGTCCGCCCCGGCCTCCAGCAGCGCCGGCACCCGCTGGGCATAGTCCCGGGTGTTGATGCCCGCGCCCACCAGGTAGCGCTTTTTTTCGTCCAGCAGCTCCAGGGGATTGTCCTTGTGGGAGGCGTAGTCCTTCCTAAAGACAAAGTGGCACAGCCGCCCCTCCTTGTCCACAATGGGCAGGGCGTTGAGCTTGTGCTCCCAGATGATGTCGTTGGCCTCGCTGAGGGTGGTGCCGGCGGGGGCCGTCACCAGATGCTCCATGGGGGTCATGAAGTCCTTCACCTTGTCAGACTTGCTCATCCGGGAGAGCCGGTAGTCCCGGCTGGTGACCAGGCCCCGGAGGATGCCGTTGGCGGTGCCGTCGTGGGTGATGGCCACGGTGGAGAAGCCGTTCTGGGCCTTCAGGGCCAGCACGTCCCCCAGAGTGGCCTCGGGGGTCAGATTGGAGGCGGAGACCACGAAGCCGGCCTTGTGGCTCTTGACCTTGGCCACCATGGCGGCCTGGGCCTCGATGGTCTGGGAGCCGTAGATAAAGCTCAGGCCCCCCTCCTTGGCCAGGGCGATGGCCAGGGAGTCATTGGAAACGGACTGCATGATGGCGGAGGTCAGGGGAATATTCAGGCTGATGGCGGGCTCCTCAAAGCCCTTGCGGAACTTGGTTAGGGGCGTTCGCAGGCTCACCCGGTCCGGAATACAGTCCTCCGAGGTGTATCCGGGGATAAGCAGGTACTCGCTGAACGTGTGGCTGGGTTCCGGATAGTAGTAGGCCATGGTGATCCTCCTAATTTGTTGGTATTTGTAGAATTATACCGCTTTATCGTCCCCGCTGTCAAGGAAATCTTTTTCGGGCTTGCCCTCGGGGTCCAAATGCTTGAAGTTGCCCATGACCTCCCCCACCTGGGAGACGGTGGCGAAGGTGTTGGGGCTGTGGCGGATCATGTTCGCCACCACGGCGCTCTGGGTCTTGTTGACGATGCACACCAGAATATTGGTGGGCTTGCCGGAGTAGATGCCCTGGGCGGGGATCAGGGTGGCGCTGTGGTGGAGCTTCTGGATAATGTCCCGGGAAAGCTGCTCCGGGTGCTCCGTGATGATCTCATAGCGCAGGGCGCTGCGGCCGCTTTTGATCAGCCGCTCGGAGACGGTGGAGGAGGTGAAGCTGTACATGATGCACAGCAGCACCGGCTCCATCTGGAAATCATAGACAAAGTAGGAGGCCACCGCCACCACCACGTTCAGCAGGAAGATCTGGCCCATGATGGACTGCTCCGGGCGGCGCTTGTGGATGATGGCGGCCACAAAATCCGTGCCGCCGGAGAAGGCGCTGGCCCGCAGGAGCATGGAGTAGCAGAAGCCGTTGATGACGCCGGCCACCAGGGGGCCCAGGATGGTGCTGGTGCCGTTTTCCGTCTCGTAGGCGAACTGGGACAGGTCCAGCCGCCCCAGCACCAGCAGCGCCCCGGAGAACACCAGAACGTAGGCCATGCTCCGCACCGCCAGGGGCTTGCTGACATGGCGGTAGACGAGGATGGCCAGGGGGATATTGATGAGCAGGCTCATATAGCCCACGCTGATGCCGGACAGGTACTGGATCATGGTGCAGATGCCGTTGAGCCCGGCGGGGGCGAACCGGTTGGGGAAGACAAAGAGCTGGTAGTTCAGCGCTCCCAGCAGGGCCACGCCCACGATCATCAGGTAGGTTATCGCCTTTTTCCGCATATCGCGCCTCGCCTCCGGCGGCAGGACTGCGGCTGTTTCTCCGCGGCCGCCGGAGATAGCGGCATAACTATAGCACACCTTCCACTTTTGGTCAACCTTTTTCTGTTTTTTCCATTTTTTTAGTAAAACCCCACAATTTTAGTTGCAAATGTTTTTACATTGTGCTATAATCACCGGCGGCAGGCGGGGTCCGCCGCCAAAGCGCGCGGGGCCCTCTGGGATCGCTGCCCGATTCTGCCCGCCCGGTATCGGCGCCGCTGCCGGAGCCGATCCACCTTTTATCAAATCCTGTTGAATTTTATATTAAGGAGATACAGCTATGCTACCTCAGGAGAAGCTCCGCAATATCGCCATCATCGCCCACGTCGACCACGGCAAGACCACCCTGGTGGATCAGATGCTCAAGCAGGGCGGCGTGTACCGGGAGAACCAGGCCACCGTGGAGCGGGTCATGGACTCCGGCGACCTGGAGCGGGAGCGGGGCATCACCATTCTGGCGAAAAATACCGCCGTCACCTACAACGGCTTCAAGATCAACATTGTGGACACCCCGGGCCACGCCGATTTCGGCGGCGAGGTGGAGCGGATCCTGAAAATGGTCAACGGCGTTCTGCTGCTGGTGGACGCCGCCGAGGGTCCCATGCCCCAGACCCGGTTCGTTTTGCAGAAGGCTCTGGAGCTGGGCCACAAGGTCATCGTGGTGGTCAACAAGATCGACCGGCCCGACGCCCGGGTCCACGAGGTCATGGACGAGGTGCTGGAGCTGCTGCTGGACCTGAACGCCACCGACGAGCAGTTTGACTCCCCCACCGTCTTCTGCTCCGCCCGGCAGGGCGTGGCCTCCTACAGCCCCGACGAGACGGGCACCGACCTGGCCCCCCTGTTTGAGACCATCCTGCGCTACATTCCCGCCCCCTCCGGGGACGAAGAAGGCCCCTTGCAGCTGCTGGTGTCCTCCATCGACTACAACGACTATGTGGGCCGGATCGCCATTGGCCGGATTGAGCGGGGCGTGA
>CANRQC010000110.1 GCA_947632695.1 uncultured Oscillospiraceae bacterium
TTGGTCAGGGGGTAGGCCACATTCAGGGGGAAGGGCAGCTCGTCGGCGATCTTGGCGATCAGGATGGTCACGTCCTTTCCCGCCACCTGGGCCACCTTGCCGTAGAACTGGTCCAGGGTCAAAATGGCCTTGCTGTGGGAGACCTTCAGAAAAAAGTCGATCTCCTGAACGGCAGAGAGGGGGTGGATCATATTGGGCACCGCGCCGATGCGGTTGAGCCCGTAAAAGCAGGCCAGGGCCTGGGGCGTGTTGGGCATGCAGATGGTCACCCGGTCGCCCTTGCGGATGCCCAGATGGTACAGTCCCCGGGCGGCGGCTTCGATTTTTTTCACAAAGGCGTCGTAGCGGGTGGCCTTTCCGAAAAAGAGGTAGGCCGTCAGCTGGGGATGGCGCTGGGCGGTCTCCCGCACCAGCTGATACATGGTTTTGGAGGGGTAGTCCAGGGAGGCCGGCGTATTTCCGTAAAATGCCAGCCAGGGAGCGTTGGCAGACAGGCCCATAGGGGGATTCATCCTTTCGTGGAAGACAGTTTTCCTTTATTATAACAGGCCTCGGGAGAAATTTCCACCCCTCACGAAAAAAATGCTGGAAAAAGGCTTGTTTCGCGGGGCCGGGTGGCGTATAATGTAGGAAACAACCGCCCAAGGAGGACTTGCCATGCTGATTAAGGGGATCGCCCTGCTTTCCGCCCTGGCGGCGCTGGCCATCTGCGCCCTGGCGGGGGGCTTTTCGTCGCTGGGATGGCTCTGGCTGCTGCCGGTGGGCTTCTTGGGGACTTTTTTGGCGCTGGCGCTGATCGCCTTCCTATTTCTGCTGATCCTGTGCGCCAGGGTGAACCTGGACGTGCCCCAGGAGGAGGACGACCCCTTCTACCGGAAGGTGACGAATCTCTACTCCGAGGCCATCACCCAGATCCTTTTGATGCGGATCGAGTCCAAGGGCCTGGAGCAGCTCCCGAAATCCGGCCGGTTTCTGCTGGTGTGCAACCACCTGCACATCCTGGACCCGGTGCTGCTGCTGGCAAAGCTCCCTCACGCCCAGCTGGCCTTCATCTCCAAGTGGGAAAATTCCAGCATGTTCGTGGTGGGCAAGCTGATGCACAAGATTTTGTGCCAGATGATCAACCGGGAGAACGACCGGGAGGCCCTGAAGACCATCCTCAAGTGCATCAAGATCATCAAGGAGGACAAGGCCTCCATCTGCGTCTTCCCGGAAGGCTACACCAGCCTGGACGGGAAGCTCCACCGTTTCCGCAGCGGCGTGTTCAAGATCGCCCAGAAGGCCAACGTGCCCATCGTGGTCTGCACGGTGCAGAACACCCAGAAGGTGTTCCACAACATTTCCCATCTGCGGCCCACGAAGGTGCGGTTCCACCTGGTGGCGGTGATCCCGCCGGAGGAGCTCAAGGGCGTCACCGCCGTGGAGGTGGGGGAGCGGGTCCATACCCTGATGGCGGAGGACCTGGGCCCGGAGCTGGTGGCGGCGGAATAACCATACCCATCCCCGGCCCGGCGCCGGAGCATCAATATTGGAGGATAACTATGAAAAACAGCGAAAAAACACTGGATATGATTGTGAACCTGTGCAAGGGGCGGGGCTACGTCTACCCCGGCTCGGAGATCTACGGCGGCCTGGCCAACGCCTGGGACTTTGGCCCTCTGGGCGTGGAGTTCAAGAACAATGTGAAAAAGGCCTGGCTGAAAAAATTCGTCCAGGAGTCGCCCTACAACGTGGGCCTGGACGCGGCGATCCTCATGAATCCCCAGACCTGGGTCACCACGGGCCATGTGGGCAATTTCTCCGACCCCTTGGTGGACTGCCGGGGCTGCGGCGCCCGGCAGCGGGCGGATAAGCTCATCGGCGACAGCGAAAGCGGCAAGGACGTGAACGTGGACGCCATGAGCTTCGAGGAGATGGACGCCTATATCGCCGAGCACGAGGATGTGGTCTGCCCCGTCTGCGGCAAGCACAGCTTTACCCCCATTCGGAAGTTCAATCTGATGTTCAAGACCCAGATCGGCGTCACCGAGGACACCGCCTCCACGGTCTACCTCCGGCCGGAGACCGCCCAGGGCATTTTCGTCAACTTTGCCAACATTCAGCGGACCACCCGGCGGAAGCTGCCCTTCGGCGTGTGCCAGGTGGGCAAGGCCTTCCGCAACGAGATCACCCCGGGCAACTTCATCTTCCGGATCCGGGAGTTTGAGCAGATGGAGTGCGAGTTCTTCTGCAAGCCCGGCACGGATCTGGAATGGTTCGCCTACTGGAAGGACTTCTGCAAGAATTGGCTTCTGAGCCTGGGCATCCACGAGGAGAGCCTGCGGCTGCGGGACCATGAGCCGGCGGAGCTAGCCTTCTACTCCCGGGCCACCACGGACATCGAGTACCAGTTCCCCTTCGGCAGCGGCTGGGGCGAGCTGTGGGGCATCGCGGACCGGACGGACTACGACCTGGGCCGCCATCAGGAGGCCTCCGGCAAGAGCCTGGATTACTTCGACCAGGAGACCGGGGAGCACTATATTCCCTACGTCATCGAGCCCAGCCTGGGCTGCGACCGGGTGGCCCTGGCCTTCCTGTGCGAGGCCTACGACGAGGAAGTGGTGGGCCAGGACAAGAAGGGCAACCCGGACATCCGCACGGTGCTGCACCTGCATCCTTACCTGGCGCCCTTCAAGGCGGCGGTGCTGCCCCTGTCCAAGAAGCTCTCCGGCAAGGCCGAGGAGATCTACCGGGCGTTGCAGAAGGACTTCATGGTGGACTTCGACGACTCCGGCTCCATCGGCAAGCGCTACCGCCGGCAGGACGAGATCGGCACGCCCCTGTGCGTGACGGTGGATTTCCAGACCGTGGGCGATGAGACGACCCCGGCGGACAACTGCGTTACCGTCCGGGACCGGGACACTATGGAGCAGGTCCGCATCCCCATCGCGGAGCTGAAGGACTATATCGAGCAGAAATGCAGGTTCTGATACAGAACCAAAAAGCTACCTTTGCAGGTGGGCAGGAGGCTATTTTTCTCCTGCCTACCTTTTATTTTTGGTGCGCTCCGCACCGGAGGAGCGATACCGACCATGGCGCTGAGAGCCACCTCTGCGGGGCGGGTGGGCGAAAATTACCTTTTCGGGTGGGTGGGGGCAAAACGCTCCTGCCTACCTTCTTATTTTGGGACATCCCACGCTGTGGGTGCTCCCCCGGCCCCTTCCGGGGGAGGTACTTTCTTGCCGCCGAGCAAGAAAGTACCCAAAGAAGTCGGCTTAGGGGGCGCTTCGAGCAAAGGCGCCCCCCTAAGAACCCCCCGCCGCCTCGCCAGAGGCGCTGGGGGGAATTCGGTGGCGGCCTACGGCTCGTCTACCGTGAATTTGCAAAACCCACCATGCAGCGTTCCAAATTCTGCCAAGCGCTGATTGATAGATTGTACTAGCGGAGTTTCTTAATCGGTGCCTCAAAAACAGAAAAGCCCCTACTTCTATTTTGGCGCAATACCTTCTTTCGCTAATGCAACTATCAATGCAATGCACAATTTAATACGCTGCACTGTAGCTTTCACATCTCTGCGTTTAAAGGTCGTAAGCCCACATACCTTCTCCGCTTATCTGAACTGCCGGGGAGCGGCGGGGGGATTCTTAAGGGGGGCGCCTTTGCTCGAAGCGCCCCCTTAAGCCTGTTCTTTGCCTACTTTCTTGCAGGAGCAAGAAAGTAGGGCCCCCGGCATGGGTCGGGGGAGCACCCCCGGTGCTGAATGCACCAAAATAAAAAGGTAGGCAGGAGCGTTCTTGCTCCCGCCCACCTCCATAGGGGGCGAAAATTACGGATTATTCACCACCCCGGCGAAGAGGGGCGTGCCCGAGCTGCTGGTGATCAGGAACAGGAAGGGCCGGTCCAGGACCAGGTCCACCTCCTCGTCGGGTGGCTGTGCCGCGCCGGCGGCGGGCAGCTCAATGTAGGAGGCCGCCTTGACCCCCTCCTCGTCGATGACCACCCGGGTGGCCTGATTGACGCCGGAGAGCCAAGCCTGCTGGTCCAGGACCTGGGCGAAGGCCCCGGCATCCCAGTCGAAGACCGCCTCCACCCCCAGGGACTTCACCGCGTCCGTCAGGCTGCCCTGAGCCATGACGTCGAATTTCGGCACGGACAGGTGGATGATCATAAACTTGCGGATGTTGTCCAGGTCGGCAAAACCCTCGGTGAGGAGCTGGGTGTACGCCCCGCTCTCCAGCAGGTCCGCTGGGGTCTTGCCCTCGTCTGGCAGGATGAACCACATCTGGCTGCCGTTCCGCAGGCTCAGGCTGGCGGCGGCGTAGTCTTCGCCAAAATAGTAGTTGCTCTCGATGGTCTGGCGCATGAAGTCGCGGTTGATGTCTCCCGACGGGGCGTGGAAGGCCTGGGAGACGGTATTTTTGGGACTGAACTCCTGCTCGTATCCCCACTTTGCCTGGAAAAAAATGGTGGAGTACAGGGCAAACACCATCTCCGGCGCGGGGGCTAGATGGATGTCCCGGGTGGCCTTCTTGAGTAGGCCGCCGGTCTGCCGGTCCAGCCAGGCGGCGACGGCCCTGTCCGTGGCGCTGCTGCCGAATTTCCCCCGGTAGATAGAGGCGTAGTAATTTTCCGACAGGGCCTCCAGAGGCTCGGAATGATAGCCCAGGCTCTCGTCCAGCCACAAGGAGCTTGCCAGGGTGAGCTGACTGTGTTCATCCTTATAATAGAGGTCCTCCCACAGTCCCCGGGCCTGGGTCCGCAGGGCCTCCATGGACTCCGCCCCCAGGACGGCCAGAATTTCCTCCCGGGCCTCCCCGTCGGCCAGCTCCGCCAGCTCCGCCAGGGCCATGTACAGATTGGCCGGGGAGAAGGCCTCGTTTTCCTCCCCCGTCAGGCAGCTTTTCAGCGCCGCCTGGAAAAAGGGCAGCAGCTCCTGCTGGGTCTGGATGGCGGCGTCGTGATCCAGACCCAGGCCGATGTGGCTGTCCGGGTACTTTGCCTCCGCCACCGCGTAGGCCCGGGGGGCCAGGGGCCCGAGAAGCCCCCCAATCAAGATCGCCAGCGCCAGCACCGCCGCCAGAGGAACGATCCATTTCAAGTGCCGGCCGGGCCGTTTTTTCGCCGCCTGGGCGACGCGCTTTTCGCTGATCTCGTCCAGGGCCTTTTCCAGTTTTTCAGGTTCCATAGTATCCCTCCTGTAATAAGTAAGTCTTCAGCCCCTGCCGCATCCGGGAAAGCCTAGCGGTGACGGCCCCCTCCGTGGTCCCCTCCTCGGCGGCCAGGTCCTTCACCCGGTCCCCAAACCAGTATCGCCGGAGAAACAGCCGCCGATTGGCGGGGCTCATCTTGGCGAGAAACCGGTCGATGGCCTGGCCCAGCTCCCGGGCGTCCCACAGCTCCTCCAGGTCCCCGCCGGAGAGGGACTCCGCCAGCTCCTCCAGGCAGAGCTGGTAGCCCCCGCGCTTAATTGCCTGGTTGGTCCGCAGCCGCTTCAGGGCCACGTTCCGGCCCACCCGGTACACATACCCCGCCAGGGGGTCCGGTTGGGCCGGGGGAATGGCGTTCCACACCGCCAGGTATGCGTCGTTCACCGCCTCCTCCGCGTCCTGGGCCTGGCCCAGGATGTTCCGGGCGGTTCGCAGCAGCCGGGGACCGTATTTCTTTGCCAGGGCCTCCAGCCCCGCCTCCAGCCGGGCCAGAAGCAGGGACAGGATCTTGCCATCCTCCATATTCTCGCCTCCTCACCTATATACTCCCTTTTTGGAGGGGAAATCTAACGGTAAAATCGGAATTTTTTCTCTATTATACCCCGGCCCGCGTATAATTTCCAGACGCCCGGCCCATACTTTTTCCAAAAGGAGGGAATCCCCATGAAAGTACGGGAGGTTATGACCGGACAGGTGATCCGCATCCAGCCGGAGGAATCGGTGGCGGTGGCCGCCCGGGCCCTGGCACATTATAATATAGGGGCCCTGCCGGTCTGCGGCGGCGACGGCAGGCTTGCCGGCCTGGTGACAGACCGGGACATCGTCACCCGCTGCCTGGCGGCGGGGCGGCTCCCCGGCACCACCACGGTCCGGGAGGTGATGACCGGCCGGGTCCTGTCCGTGGGGCCGGAGACGGAGGCCGCCACGGCGGCGGCGCTGATGGGCCGGGAGCAGGTGCGGCGGCTGCCGGTGGTGGAGAACGGGAAGCTCTGCGGGATGCTGTCCCTGGGGGACCTGGCCACCTGCCGGGAGAGCGCCGGAGAGGCGGCCCAGGCTCTGGAGCAAATCGCTCAGAACGTGTCGGAGCGCTGAGATCCCCATTTTTCCCGGGATAAAAGGGGCCTTTCCCGGAAGAACAGACGAAATTTCTCTCTTCCGGAAAATATAAAATTTTTCAGAAAATTTTTTGAAAAAAACGCTTGACAAATCCGCCCGGGAGTGGTATTATATGCAAGCTGCCCGGCGAGAGCCCCTTGGGCGCCCGGCGGGAAGCTCATGCACCTTGCGAATTGAATAACGTCAAGACGAGAAGCACCTTAAACTTTAGTAAGGTAGTTTGAACGGAAGT
>CANRQC010000111.1 GCA_947632695.1 uncultured Oscillospiraceae bacterium
GCCCCGCCTCTCCCTATCCTGTGGAGGATATCCAGCGCCTGGCAAAAGCGAAGGTCGGCGCCTGGTTGGAGCAGTCCTGAATGGTCCCCCCATTTTTGGGGGGATTTTTTCTGCCTCTTGACACTTATGGTATATTGATTATAGGTAATTCTTGACCATAGATTCGTTTATTGGGGGATTCTCATGAAAAAAATCGCCCTTTTTCTGGTCCTTGTTCTGCTTTTATCCGGCTGCCAGACACCCCAAGCGGCCCAGGTGGCCGCCACCACCCTGCCGGTGTACGAGTTTACATCCCGGCTGTGCCAGGGCGCCGGCATCACCGTGGCCCGGCTGGTCACAGAGCCTGTTTCCTGCCTGCACGACTATTCCCTGGGCGTGGCCCAGCTGCGGACCCTGGAGCGGGCGGAGCTGGTGGTGATCTCCGGGGCAGGGCTGGAGGATTTTCTGCCCCTGGAGGCGGCGGAGGAAGTGCTGGACGCCTCGCGGGGCGTCGAGCTTCTGCCAGGCCCGGATGGGGAACCGGACCCTCATATCTGGCTCTCCCCTGTCTGCGCTCGGCTGATGGCCCAAAATATCTGCGACGGTCTGTGTGCCCGATATCCCGCCCAGGAACCTATCTTTCGGGATAATCTGGCCTCCCTGCTCTCCGATTTGACCGCTCTGGAGGAGTATGGCCGGGAGGCCCTGGCGCCGCTTGAGCAGAAGGGGATTCTCCCCTTCCACGACGGCTTTTCCTATTTTGCCCGGGACTTTGGCCTGAACGTGCTGGCCTCCATCGAGGAGGAATCCGGCAGCGAGGCCCCAGCGGCGCTGCTGATCCAGCTGTCCGGCATTGTGGAGGCGGAAAGCCTCCCCGCGATCTTCGTAGAAGTGAACGGCAGCGCCGCGGCGGCGGGGATCATTTCCCGGGAAACGGGCGTACCGATTTTTTCCCTGGACATGGCCATGGCCGGGGACAGCTACTTCGATGCCCTATACCGGAACATCGACACCATTCGGGAGGCATACACATGATCACCGGACCCCACCACGGCAGCTGCGGCGATTCCTGCTGCTTAAAGCTGCAAAATGTCAGCGTGACCATCGGCACGGACCGTATTTTGGAGGAGGTAAACCTCCACGTCCACTGCGGCCAGCTGCTGGCCCTGATCGGCCCCAACGGGGCGGGCAAAAGCACCGTCCTCAAGGCCATATTGGGTCAGCGGGCATATTCCGGGGCCATTCAGTTTTCCGTCCCCGGCCAGCGGCACCGCCATCCGCCCCGAATCGGCTACGTGCCCCAGAGCCCGGCCTTTGATTCGGGGGACCCGGTCAGCGTGGAGGACCTGTTCGCCTGCTGCATGAGCCGCCGGCCCGCCTTTCTGGGCCTTTCCCGGGAAATGCGGGAGACCGTGGCGCGGAGCCTGGCCCGGGTCCACGGAGAGGAGCTGGTAAAAAAACGGGTGGGTTCCCTCTCCGGCGGGGAGCTGCAGCGGGTGCTGCTGGCTCTGGCGCTGGAGCCGGTGCCCAATATCCTGATCCTGGACGAGCCGTTGTCAGGCGTAGACGTGGAAGGTATGGCCACCCTGATGGATATGCTGGACGAGCTGCGGCGGACCTATGACCTGTCCATTTTGATGACTACCCACGACTTTTCCCTCCTGCCCCGATATGCCGACCAGGTGGTGCTGATCGACCGCCGGGTGCTGTGCCAGGGGACGGCGGAGGAGGTTTTGAGCAGCCCGGAATTTGCCCGGGTCTTTCACCGGAAGGAGGCGGCGGAATGAGTCTCTGGTATGCCCTGCTGGACGCCCAGCCCTGGGAGATGCTCCACTGGGACTTCATGAAAAACGCCTTTCTGGCGGTGCTGCTCATGGCGCCCCTGTTCGGCCTGACCTCCACCATGATCGTCACCGGCCGGATGAGCTTCTTTTCCGACGCTCTGGGCCACGCCGCCTTTACCGGCATCGCCATCGGGGCCATCTGCGGCCTGGCCAGCCCCACCTGGGCGGCGGTCCTCTTCGCCCTGGGGTTCGCGGTGCTGTTTTCCTTTGTCCGGAGCCGGAGCCATCAGACCGCCGACACCCTCATCGGCGTGTTTTCCAGCACCGCCGTGGCCCTGGGCATCTTCATCGCCACCGCCGGCGGCGGGAGCTTTACCAAGTACAATAAGTATCTGATCGGAGACATTCTCTCCGTCACCCCCGGTGAGATCGGGATGCTGGCGCTGGTGCTGCTGGCAGTGTGTATCTTCTGGGTGCTGATGGGCAACCGGCTGACCCTGGCCGCCATCCATCCCCAACTGGCCTCCTCCCGAGGCGTTCCGGTGGAGCTGGTCCAGGGAGCCTTTACCGCCGCCGTGGCAGTGGTGGTGACCCTGGCCATCTCCTGGGTGGGGCTGCTGATCCTCAATTCTCTACTGGTGCTGCCTGCCGCCGCGGCCAGGAATGTGTCCCGGAATCTCAAGCAGTACCATGGCTTTTCCGTCCTCTTTGCCCTTGCGGCGGGGATCGGAGGGCTGACGGCGTCCTATTACTTAGGTGCTTCGGCGGGGGCCTCCATATCGCTGACCCTGGCCGTTATTTTCGCCGTAAGTCTGTGTTTTCGGAAAGCGAGGGCATGATGGAACTGCAAGTGATCGCTCATATGCGCTGCGACTTTTCCGCGAAATTCGGCATTCCCCGGCAAAGCGGGCTGGTGGAGGAGGCGGAGGGTCTGGTGGTCTTCACCCCCAAATACCGAAACCCCGACGCCCTGCGGGGCATCGAGGGGTACTCCCATCTGTGGCTGATCTGGCAGTTTTCCCAGGCGGTCCGGCCCGGCTGGTCCCCCACGGTGCGGCCGCCCCGGCTGGGGGGCAATACCAGGATGGGAGTCTTCGCCACCCGGTCCCCCTTCCGGCCCAATTTTTTGGGCCTGTCCAGCGTCCGACTGCTGGGGGTGGAGAAGCACCCGGAATATGGGACCGTCCTCCGGGTCGCGGGAGCTGATCTGATGGATGGAACCCCCATTTTTGACGTCAAGCCCTACCTTCCCTATACCGACAGCCACCCCGACGCCGTGGGCGGCTTCACCGATCAGGCAGCGGGGTATTTACTCCAGGTGGATTTTCCCCCCGCCCTGCTGGAAAAGGTCCCGGAGGAGAAGCGCGCGGCCCTGCGCGCGCTTCTGTCCCACGACCCCAGGCCTGCCTATCAGGATGCGCCGGAGCGGGTCTACGGTCTGGAATATGCCGGGCAAAACGTGCGCTTCACCGTGCGGGACGGAAGGCTCACGGTGCTGTCCGTGGAGGCGGTATAAATGGAACCGCTGCCTGATCGCTCCGCCGACTGCTCCGCTCTGGCGCTTCAATTCTAAGAAATAGTGATAAACCGGCGCGGGAGATCCCGCGCCGGAATTTTATATACTAAGATCCTCTCGGAAGATCTCCCGTCCCGCCGCCAGGGGGCGGAAGACGCGGCGGCAGGATTCCTCCAGCTCCTCGGCAAAGGCCGGCTCCCGCCACCGGCTTTCCAAATACAGCGCTAGGTTGATCAGCGCCCGGAGGCAACAGCACCGGTCCAGCATGGGCCGGTCGATTGGGCCTCCGCCGGCGGTAAAGCCCGCCGCCAGGGCCTGCCGCAGCTCTGTCTTCGTTGTCAGGCCCATCAACCCCGCCAGATCCAGCATGGGATGGCCCCAGCCGGACAGGGAAAAATCGATGGCCGCCGGGCCCCGCTCCGTCAAAAGCAGGTTCCCCGGGCTCAGGTCGGCGTGAATGGTGGTCCCCTCCCCGCCGGTCAAGCCCTCGGCCACAGCGTCACAGGCCGCTTCCAGCTGGGACAGGCGCGCCCGATCCAGGCATCCCGCCCGGTACATCCGGGAAAAGTCCGCCCGGAGCCGGCGGCAGAGGGCCGGGTCATAGCGCAGGGTTTCGGTGCCCTGAAAATCCGCCGCCGCCCGGTGCAGCTCGGCTGTCAACGCACCCAGCCGGAGGCAGAGGGCCTCCGTCAGCTTTTCTGGTTCCAGCGGTTCCCCCGGCAGCCATGTCAGGACGGTGGCGGCGGTCCCGTCGGGCAGCAGGGTCACATCCCGGCCCGTTCGGTCGGCAAGGGGCTGCTGGACCGTTAGGCCCTTATTTCCCAGGTGCCGCAAAAGCGCCAGCTCCGTCCTCCGCAGGGCCGGCAGATCGGATCCAGAGAGCAGCGGCTCCATATGGATCCCGACGGCGGGACGGTGGATCCGCAGCAGATAGGCATCCCCCACCCTGACCGTCAGGTTTTCATTGTGGCGCAGGATCCTCCAGGGCTGTCGCTCCAGGCCGTAGCGCTCCAGGGCCCGGAGGATCAGCTCCTCCCGGGCTGTAATCACCGGAAGTATTCCACAGCGGCCCGGAACATCTGAATGTCATAGTTTCCGGGGACGTTGCGGTAGAGATTGGAGCCCCACCGCTCGCTGTGGCCCATCTTGCCGAACACCCGGCCGTCGGGGGAGGTAATGCCCTCGATGGCGTAGGCGGAGCCGTTGGGATTGCAGCGGATGTCCATGGTGGCGTCCCCCGCCAGGTCCACATATTGGGTGGCGATCTGGCCGTTTTCCGCCAGCTGCCGGATTAGCTTTTCGCTTGCCAGGAACCGGCCCTCGCCGTGGGAGATGGGCACGTTGTAAACCTCACCCACCTGGGTCCGGGCCAGCCAGGGAGACTTGTTGGAGGCGATCCGGGTGCGGACGATCCGGCTCTGGTGCCGGGCGATGGTGTTGAAGGTCAGAGTGGGGCAGTTTTCATCGGTGTCGATGATTTTTCCGTAGGGCACCAGGCCCAGCTTGATCAGGGCCTGGAAGCCGTTGCAGATGCCGCACATCAGCCCGTCCCGGTTTTCCAGCAGGTCTGTGACCCCCTCCTTGACCGCGGCGTTGCGGAAGAAGGCGGTGATAAATTTGCCGCTGCCGTCGGGCTCGTCGCCGCCGGAGAAGCCGCCGGGCACAAAGACCATCTGGGCCGTTTTCAGCGCCTGGGCAAATTCCTCCACACTGCGCTGGATGCCGGCGGCGGTGCGGTTCCGAACCACAAAGATCTCCGGCTCCGCCCCAGCGTCCGCCATGGTCTTGGCGGAATCATACTCGCAGTTGGTGCCGGGGAAGGCGGGGATCAGCACCTTGGGCCGGGCGGTCTTCACCGCCGGGGCCTTCCGCTTTGACGCCGTATAGGCAAAATTCTCCACGGGGCCGGAGGATGGAATGTTGCAGGCGTAGACGCTCTCCAGCTTGTTCTCGTAATCCCGTTCCAGCGCCTCCAGAGAAAGCGCTTCTCCGCCCCGGGCGATGTGCCCCGCAGCGGTGGTGACGCCCAGCAGCGTCCCCACGGGCTCCTCCCCTGCCAGCTCCAGCACGAAGCCGCCGTAGGCATAGCCAAAGAGGGTGTCCAGGGACACGGTTTTTTCCAGCTCCACGCCGACGCCATTGCCCATGGCCATCTTGACCAGGGCCTCGGCGCAGCCGCCCATACCGGGGGTGTAGCAGGCCAGGGCCCGGCCGCTGTGGAGAAGCTGCGTCACCGTCGCAAAGTTTTTCAGCAGGGACGCCGTCACCGGAAGGCCGTTTTCGTCATATTCCGGCAGCAGCAGGCAAATCTTGTGCCCCGCCCCCTTGAACTCGGGAGACACCGCCTCCTGGGCCTTGCCGGTGGTCACGGCGAAGGAAACCAGGGTGGGCGGCACGTCCAAATGCTCGAAGGTGCCGCTCATGGAATCCTTGCCGCCAATGGCCGCCACGCCCAGCTCCATCTGGGCCCGGTAGGCCCCCAGCAGGGCCGCCAGCGGCTGGCCCCAGCGCTCAGGGTCCTTCCCCAACCGGGGGAAATACTCCTGGAAGGTCAGGTACACGTCCTCAAAGGACGCGCCGGAGGCGATCAGCTTGCTCACGGACTCGATCACAGCCAGGTACGCCCCGTGGTAGGGGCTTTTTTCGGTGATATAAGGGTTGTAGCCCCAGGACATGAAGGAACTGTCGTCGGTATGGCCCTTTTCCACGGAAATTTTCTGGACCATGGCCTGGATGGGGGTCAGCTGCCGCTTGCCGCCGAAGGGCATCAGCACCGTCCCCGCGCCGATGGTAGAGTCGAACCGCTCCGCCAGGCCCCGCTTGGAGCAGATGTTGAGATCGTTTACAAGGTTAACATAATTTTCCACAAAGCCGCCGGTCACTGTCTTTTTCCAGGGCTCGGCGGCCTTGGGCGCGGCGGTAATGTGCTTTTCCGCGCCGTTGGAGCTTAAAAACTCCCGGCTCACGTCCACAATGGTCTCCCCATTCCAGCGCATGACCAGCCGGGGCTCCCGGGTGACCACGGCCACCTGGGTGGCCTGGAGATTCTCCCGCTCCGCCAGGGCCAGGAACGCCGCCGCGTCCTCCGGGGCCACCACCACCGCCATCCGCTCCTGGGATTCGGAAATGGCCAACTCCGTGCCGTCCAGGCCGTCGTACTTCTTGGGCACCGCGTTCAGGTCGATGTCCAGCCCGTCGGCCAGCTCGCCGATGGCCACGGACACGCCGCCGGCGCC
>CANRQC010000112.1 GCA_947632695.1 uncultured Oscillospiraceae bacterium
CCGGGCAAAGCCCACCGCCCGGTAGGGGCCTTCCTCCCGCTCCTCGGCGTCGGGGAAAAACAGCGCCACGGCTACCCCGCCCCCTCTCCTAAATGCAACGCGTCCAAAAATTCGGTGAGGATCTGCCGGGTGTCCGCCTGGTCGCTGGCCAGGATCTCCAGGCAGAGGCACCAGTTCCCCTGGATGGCGAAGGCCGTGGTCCCCTGGCGGAAGGGGTTGTCCTCCCCGGCGGAGAGCAGGGGCAGAACGGTAAACTCCAGGCCGGCGGCGGAGACGGTCTCCTCCTCGCCAATGGTATAGTTTTGGGATTCCAGGTCCTTCCAGGCGTCGATCTCCCCCTGGGGATTGGAATTGGACTCCAGCAGCAAAAAGACCTGCACCGGGTAGAGGGTCGCCTCCTCCCCCTCGTCGTTTTCAATGGTCTTCCCCTCGCCGGAGGACCAGGAGGCATAGTAGATCCCGTTGGGGCTCAGGGCGTCCTGATTGTCCCGCAGGGTGAAGTCCGCCGGGGTGTCCACCGCCAGGACGTTCCCCAGGCCCACCCAGTCCTCCTCCCAGCTGGGGTCCCGGGCCGGGCCGGAGCAGCCGGCGAGGAGCAGGCACAGCAGGGCCAAAATCGCGATCAGCCGTTTCATGATTCCGCCCCCTCCAAAATAATGGCCCACAGGGCCTCGCTGGGGCCCAGCTTTTTGATCTGATCCTCCTTATAGAAGACCCGGCGGCCGATATAGACGTTCGCCATGGCCTCCTGGTCCACCTCCAGCCCGGCCAGAGCCGGGCAGTCCGCCCAGCGGAAGACCTTGCCGGAGACGTCGTAATCGTCCTCTCCCGGAGGCGTGCCGTCGGGGAAGGAATAGAGCTGGTAGGCCTGCTGGAGGAACTCCGGGTCGTCGGACAGGTAGAAAAAGCTCTCCCCCATGTCAATATCGGCGGCCAGGGTGATGCTGTCCGCGTACTGGAAGTACATGGCGGTCTCCGGGTCGCCCTCCACATTCCGGGCGTACTGCCGCAGCTCCACCACCACCCGGCCGTCCCCGTTCACGTCCTCCCCCAGGGTGGCCAGGGCCGTCTCCAGCGCCGCCTCCTGTTCCTCGGAGAATTTACTGTCCGTGACGTAGGCGAAAATATAGTCCGGCCGGACCTTCCCGATGCCCAGCATGGTCCAGATCAGGTTCCCCAGCAGCACCAGGCCCACGGCGCCGGCCACCAGCCACCATTTATAATAGTCCAGGAAATTCAGGATCTTTTCCTTTTTCGACAGCTCCCGTGGCGGGGGATCGGGCTGAACGTCCCGGAACTTCCACTTTAAATATTCGCTTGCCATTGTCTCACCCCTTTGTCGTTCCGCCCCGGGCGTAGGTCACCGGCAGGCACACCAGGGACGGCGCCTTGTCCAGGTCCTTTTCCGTCACCATATCCACGCAGGTGGCGGCAATGTCCTCGATCGGCTGGACGATGGTGGAGCAGTACAGCTCCATGTCCCCAAAGCAGCGGACCCCGTCGAAGCCGATGACCTGCACATCCTCCGGCACCCGCAGCTCCATGTCCCGAAGGGTCAGCAAAATTTGATGGGCCAGGGAGTCCGTGACGCAGAAAATGCCGTCGAAATCCAGCTTCCCGTCGTGGAGATGTTCCCGCAGGAAGTCCTCAAAGGCGGAATAGGGGGTGCCGTCGTCAATGATCTTCAGGGTGTAGGACACGCCCAGGGCCTCGCAGGTGCTGACGAAGCCGTCCTTCCGCTTGTTGGGCTCGTTGACCAGCTTGGAGCCGATCCGCAGGAAGGCCAGATTCCGGCACCCGTTTTCCACCAGCTTCTCCGCCGCCAGGCGGCCGCCGCCGTAGTTGTCGCTGGAGACGCAGGGGACGTTGGTGCTGAAATACCGATCGATGGACACCAGGGGCACCCCCGCCGGGATGATCAGGTTCGGATTGTAGGACAGGCAGATAATGCCGTCCACCTTCTGCTGCTCCGCCAGGTACACATATTCCTGCTCCTGCTCGTTGTCATAGTCCGTGGCAAAGAGCAGCATCCGGTATTTCCGGGCGGCCAGGGAGCGGTTGATGCAGTTGACCAGCTTGGCGAAAAAGGGGCTGATGAGATTGGGCACCATCACCGCGATAAGATAGGTCCTGCTGCTGCGCAGGCCCTTGGCGTAGCTGTTGATGCGGTAGTTGAGCCGTTCGATGGCCTCCTCCACCCGGACGCGGTACTCCTCGCCCACGGGAATGCCGTTGACGACCTTGGATACGGTCCCCAGGGCCACCCCCGCCTCCCGGGCCACGTCCTTCATGGTAGGTTTGGGCATAGGGATTCCTCCTTGTTCTGTGAAATTTCATTGGGGTCAGTATAACAGATTTCACGGCATTTGTAAAGGGCTAAATGGAAATTCATGAAACGATTCCTAAATTTGTGAGTTCAAAGTATACAAAAAATAGGTGTTGAATTTGTATATTTCAAATAAAATGAAAAATTATAGCAAAAAACTGCAAGAATCGTATTGACAATTCCCCGTTTTCTGTGGTACATTGTAGCTGTTCATAAAATATCGTTTCACCATGCGTCGACCTCGCGGCACAGGCCGGTGACCCGGCCGGAGGCGGCGCCCAGGCAACCACTCTTCCGAAAACGTTATTTAAGGAGGGAAAACCAGCGTGCAAAAAACATCCGCGCAAGCGGGCGCAAAGAGAACAGCCCTCAAGCCCCACGGCAAGACCCTGGGCCGTCGGATCCTGGAGAGCTGGCAGCTTTACGTCCTGCTGCTGATCCCCGTGGTCATTACGATCATTTATAAGTACGTCCCCATGTACGGCATTCAGATCGCCTTCCGGGACTATAAGCCCAGCCGAGGCTTCTTCGGCAGCGAATGGGTGGGCTGGGATTGGTTCGAGCGGTTCTTCACCGCCCCCAATTTCAAGCGCATGATCGTCAACACCGTCAAGCTCAGCCTGTTCGGCCTGCTGTGGAGCTTCCCGGTACCGATCCTGCTGTCCCTGGCCATCAACCAGCTCCGGTTCAAAAAGTATAAGCGGGTGGTGCAGACCGTCCTCTACGCCCCCCACTTCATCTCCATCATGGTGGTCTGCGGTATGATCCGGATCTTCCTGAGCCCCTACGGCGGCCTCATCAACCTGCTGATCGGCAAGCAGATCGACTTCATGACCGTCCCCGAGGCCTTCCGCACCATCTACATCGCCTCCGGCATCTGGCAGGACGCCGGCTGGGGCACCATCATTTACCTCGCGACCCTTTCGGCAGTGGATCCGGCCCTCTACGAGGCCGCCAAGATCGACGGCGCCTCCATGTTCCAGCGGATCCTGAACATCGACATCCCGGAGCTGACCCCCATGATCATCCTCCAGCTGATTATGAGCGCCAGCGGCATCATGAGCGTGGGCTTCGAGAAGGTCTTCCTGCTCCAGACCGACCTGAACAAGGCCACCAGCGATGTGATCGCGGTGTACGTCTATGAACAGGGCATTCTGGACCACGCCTACAGCTACTCCACCGCCATCGGTCTGTTCAACACCGTGATCAACATCATTCTGCTGATTATCGTCAATCAGATCGCCAAGAAGACGGCGGACGTCAGCTTTGTGTAAGGAGGCGGCGGATCTATGAAAAAGGATAAAAAGAGCGTGGGCCTGTCCGACCGGGCCAGCGATATCATCCTGGTGGTGCTTTGCACCGTCATCATGCTCATCATCGCCTACCCGCTGTACTATGTGCTGGTGGCCTCCGTGTCCGACCCCTACGACGTGTACGCCGGGAAGACCTTCCTGCTGCCCAGCCAGTTCACCGTGGAGGGCTATGTGCGGGTGTTCCAGAACAGCGACCTGCTCCGGGGCTTCTTCAACTCCGTGCTCTACACGGTGGTGGGCACCATCTACTCCCTGGTGACGGTGTACATCACCGCCTACCCCCTGAGCCGGAAGGACCTGCCCGGCCGGAAGTGGATCAGTATTTTCTTCATCATCACCATGTACTTTGGCGGCGGCCTGATCCCCACCTACCTGGTGGCCAAAAATACCGGCCTGCTGGGAAATATGTGGGCATTGTTTCTCCCCGGCGGCGTGGGCATGGGCAATGTGATCATCGTCCGGAACTTCTTTGAAAACAACGTGCCCCATGAGCTGGTGGAGGCCGCCCAGATCGACGGCGCCGACGATTTTACCGTCTTCCTCCGGGTGATCGTGCCCCTGAGCCGGTCCATTATGGCGGTGATCGTGGTGTTCTCCATGGTGGCCTTCTGGAACGACTGGTTCACCGCCCTGATCTACCTCAACGAGGCCCAGTACCCCTTCCCCCTGGTGATGCGGGGCATCGTCATTTCCACCGAGGCTCTGTCCAAAATGACCAGCGGCATGAGCTACGCCGAGGCCAACCGGATCGGCGAGCTGGTGAAGTACGCCTCCATGATCGTGGCGGCGGCCCCCATGCTGGCCATCTACCCCTTCGTCCAGAAATACTTCGAGCAGGGCTTTATGTCCGGCGCCGTGAAGGGCTGACCGGATCCGCAATCTACTATTAATTAAAGGAGAAAGGAACACCATGAAAAAACTCGTGAAACTGCTGAGCCTGGCCCTCTGCGCGGCCATGCTTCTGAGCTGCCTGACCGCCTGCGGCCCCACCGGCGGCAATGAGAAGGACGCCGACCAGACCGAATTTCTGATTACCGGCGGCATGGGCAGCCTGAGCCGGGGCAACGACGGCAACCCCGTTCTGGAGCAGCTTGCGGAAAACGTGGGCGTCGAGATCGAATGGGATCTGATGAGCGACTCCCTGGGCGAGAAGGTGGGCGTCATGATCGGCGGCGACCAGCTCCCCGACGCCTTCATCGCCGTGGGCTTCAACGCCAACGACATCAATGAGTACGGCTCCGACGGCACCTTCATCGACCTGACCCCCTACATCACCCCGGAGATCATGCCCAACCTGAGCAAGATCCTGGAGGATCATCCCGAGATCAAGGCCGCCATCACCATGGCCGACGGCAAGATCTACGGCCTGCCCTCCGGCGAGCTGATGGGCACCGCCGCCATCGGCGCGGAGCAGGATCTGAGCATCTACTCCATCCCCGAGTTCTCCATGATTAACAAGACCTGGCTGGATGAGCTGGGCCTGAGTGTCCCCACCAACCTGACCGAGCTCCATGACGCCCTGGTTGCCTTCAAGGAAAACGACATGGCCACCCGGTACGGCAACGCCCCCGGCTCCACCATCCCCATGTCCACCGGCTTTGACCAGTGGTGCTGGGGCCAGGAGATCTTCTACGCCGGCTTCGGCTTCACCAACTTCACCTCCGACGTGTGCTTCGACCTGATCGCCCATGACGACGGCTCTGTGGAGTTCGTCTGCGCCAGCGACCGCTACCGGGACGCCATCACCTACTTCCACGACTGGTTCGCCGAGGGCCTGATGGACCTGGAGATGTTCTCCCAGTCCGACAGCCAGCTGATCTCCAAGGTCTCCCAGGGCCGGGCAGGCGTCACCACCTGGTGGTACATCGACCAGATCGCCGGCGACCTGGCGGACGACTTTGTGTTCCTGCCTCCGCTGGACGGCCCCGTGGGCACCAAGTATGAGGGCACCCACACCGTCAACCTCCGTGCCGCGCCTCCCGTCACCTCCGGCAACCTGAACATCACCAAGGAGTGCGGCAACCCCGAGCTGCTGTGCAAGTACTTTGACCAATGGTACGACGGCGAGATCGTCATGCAGCTTCAGTACGCCCCCATCGGCGTGTACTGGTCCGAAAAGGACGAGAACGGCGTCTGGCAGGTCATCACCGAGGACGAGGCCCAGGCCAAGTACGGCAAGAGCTCCGGCGACCTGAAGGCCGAGTATGAGGTCTACGGTCCCCGCCTGATCCTGCCCGAGTACTACAACAACGTGTTCTATCTGGAGGACCGGGCCGTGGAGCGGCTGGAGGACCTGATGGAATACTGGATGCCCTATGTGGACGACACCGCCGCCTACCCCAACGACGTCACCTTCACCGAGGACGAGCTGGAGATCATCAGCCGCTACCGCCCCGACTTCGTCAGCCAGGTCTCCGAGAAGGAGGGCACCTGGATCAAGAACGGCGGCCCCACCGACGAGGAGTGGAACGAGTATCTGACCATGCTGCGGGACAGCTGCGGCATGGACAAGCTGCTGACCGTCTACCAGGACGCCTACACCCGCTATCTGGAAGCGCAGAAGGGCTGATTCGACTTTTTTCAGGGTTTTCTCCCTTCCTCTAAACCCTCCGCCGGGCCGGGGCGCCGGTCCGGCGGAACTCTTTTTCCCAGGAGGTTTTTTTCATGCCCAGCGAGACTTTGCGAAAAGCCCGGGATTTTGAAGCCCGCTATGCCCCCTTCATTCCGGCGGAGCAGCGCCCCGCCTTCCACGTCACCCCCACCATCGGCTGGATGAACGATCCCAACGGTTTTTCCTTCTACAAGGGGGAGTACCATCTTTTCTACCAGTACCACCCCTATTCCAACGAGTGGGG
>CANRQC010000113.1 GCA_947632695.1 uncultured Oscillospiraceae bacterium
ATTGCCGGAGAAAAGCCCGTGCCGGACAGGGCCTCCAGCAGGGGACCGTCCCCCTCCCAGGAGTCGTTATAGAAAACGGCGTCCAGGCTGGCCATCAGCCCGCCTCCGACGCCCGCGGCGGCCAGATCGGCCCGGCAGTTTTCCAGACTGCCCCGCCGGAGGCGGCGGTAGGGCCAGTGGCCGGTAAAGCAGCCAAAGTCAAAGAGCATTTCCGTCCCTCCCGTCAAACAGGGCCTGGGCGTTTTCCCACAGAACTTTGCGCCGCGCCTTTTTAGGAAGGGCCAAAACCTGCCCATAGCTCATGGCGAAGGAGCCGGGCATATCCGTACCGAACACGATCCGATCCTCTCCCAGCAGCTCCAGGGCGTAGGGTAGGTCGTCACCCCGGCAGTTGGAACCGGAAAAATCCACCCACACATTGGGAAGGTCCCGGACCATGGGCAGGCCGTGGTAGCAGTTGCCCCCCAGGTGGGCCATCAGGAACTTGGTCTTCGGATGGCGCAGGGCCGCCCGGCGCAAATGGACGGCGGTGGACTCCCCAGGAAGCTGCCCCACAGTCTTGGCGAAGGTGTGGACCAGCACGGGAAGGCCCCAGGCGCCGCAGTAATCGTACAGCTTGTCGCAGGCCGGCTCGTCGCACAGGCAGCTGACCCAAATTTTCGTTCCGGAAAAGCCCTGCTCCTCCACCCCCCGGCGGAGGACCTCCAGGGCCCCGGGCTGCTCCGGAGCCACGGTGACGTAGCCGCTGAAAAGAGGGTCCGAAAGAAGCCGGGCCGCCTGACGGTTGCACTCCTCGATTTCGGCCGGGTCCGGCGTGTGACTGCCCAGGCAGGAGATATAGATTTTAGAAATTCCGTACTTCTCCGCTGCCCGGCGGAGGAGGGCCCCGTCCTGGGCGGCCCGGCCCAGCCAAATATGGGCGTGGGCGTCAAAAATGGGCTCATTCATGCCGCAGCAGCGCCCCTTCCAGCTTGGGAAACAGCTTCCAGCTGGTCCAGGCAATCAGCGTCGCCGGCCCCAGGAACACAAAGGGGATGGACATCCATCCGATCCAGGCCCAAAAGGCGGCGATCAGCGCCAGATGGAGGGCGGCCAGAAGCAGCCCCGCCAGACCGGTGGCCATGGGCAGCAGCAGGGCGTTTTTCCAGATGGCGGCCAGGGGCAGAGCTACCAGGGCGATCTGGGAGTAGGAATAGATGCTGAACGTGATCAGCAGGTAGCACCCCAGCGCCAGACAGGGCATCATCCAGACGGGCCGTTCCCCATCCACCATCATGGCCAGGATCATGATGGCGTACAGCGGCAGCTGGATGGCCATGGTGGCGGCGCCCTGTTTCCAATTGGCCCGGTAGCTGGCGAAAAAGCCCCGCATCTCAAAGGAGGGGATCTGCCGGGAGAGCTGGTAGCCAATGTCGTACATGGCCGCCAGGGCCGGTCCGGCGGGGATCAGCGCCAGCAGCGCCAGAAGGATCAGACTGAAATTTCCCACCACCAGCCCAATGCGGAGCAGCAGCAGAAAAGGTATGAAAAAGAGGATCAGTTTAAAATTTTCCAGAAAAAGCCGGAACATATTTCCCCGGAGGGGATGGAAGGGTAGATTTTCCGGCGGATCGTTGTTCAGGGAAAAGGGATTCACGGCGGCGGCCTCCTTTCAAAGGGTATCTCTATTATACAAGGAAATGGGGCACGGCGCAAGCGTGCCCCATTTCTTTTGGGGAAGGATCATTTCAGGCCGGAAGTGGTGGAGATGCCGTTGAGGAAGTACTTCTGCGCGAAGAAGAACAGCACGATCAAGGGCGCTGTGAACACGGTGCTGGCGGCCATCAGCAGGGGCCATTCCGGGTTGTCCGCCTTGCGGAACTGCTGCAAGCCAATGGAGAGGGTGTATTTGCTGGAGCTTTGCAGATACAGCAGCGGCCCGTTCAGGTTGTTCCAGTTGGCGATGAACACCAGCACGGCGATGGTGGTCAGTACGGATTTACACATGGGGTAGACGATGGTATACAAAATACGGATATCATTGGCTCCGTCGATCCGGGCCGCCTCCATGACAGAGGTGGGCAGGGACTTCATGTACTGCCGGCACAGGTAGATATAGTACCCGCTGCCGAAGAAGGTGGGCAAAATCAGGGGCACAAAGGAGTCCGTCAGCCCCAGTTTGGACCAGATGCTATACATGGGGATCTGGGTGACCTGCCAGGGGATCATCATGGTGAACAGGATGATGGGGAAGATAATGGCCCCGCCCTTCCAGGGAATTTTCGTCAGGGAGTAAGCCACCAGCGGGCAAGAGAACAGAATCCCGATCACAGGCAGCACGGAGGTGATCAACGTGTTGACGATGTACTTCTGCATATCCATCCGCTGGAATACGGTGACAAAGTTTTCCCACATGGGCACGTCCGGCAGCCACCGAACCGGCACGGAGAACACCAGGGCGTCGCTCATCAGCGCCGTTCGCACCATCCAAAACAGAGGCATGAAGAAAATGAAGGTGAAAAACAGTAGGGCCAGTATGCCGACAGCCCGAAAGATCCGCTGGGACAGGATGGAACCGTCAATTTTTTTCATATTCTTCGCCTCCCGTTATTCCGCGTCGTAGCTGACGGCTTTTTCGGAGAAGTACATGACGACGGCGGTGGTGATGACCACAATGATCGCCAGCAGAACAGCCATGGCGGAGGCGTAGCCCATCCGGAATTGGAGGAACGCCTTCCGGTACAGATACAGGCAGTAGAACAGCATAGAGTTGGCGGGGCCGCCGCCGGCTACGGCGCTGGTGTCCGTGATGCTGGAGAAAACGTAGGCCTGGGTGAAGTACTGGAAGTGGGAGATAATGGACATGATCACCTGGAATTGGATGGTGGGGGAGATGGAGGGCAGGGTGATGGAGAAGAACTGCCGCACCGGTCCCGCGCCGTCCAGCTCCGCCGCCTCATACAGCGTCTCCGGCACGCTTCTCAGGGCCGCCAGGTAGATGACCATGCCGGTGCCGCAGGCCCAGGTGTCCATGATAATCAGGGACAGCTTGGTGAAGTTGGGATCTGTGAGCCAGTAAGGGCCCTTTAAACCGAAGAAGCCCAAAAACGTGTTCAGCAGGCCGTACTGACCATTCAGCACCCACATGAACAGCATACAGCTTGCGACGGTGGGTACCAGCGTGGGCAGATAGAAAACAGTACGGAACACGGGGATTCCGGGAATTTTCTTTTGATTCAGCAGCAGCGCCAGCAGCAGCGCCATGATCTGCCCCAGAGGAACGCCGATCAGGGTGGCGTACAGGGTGTTGCTAAGGCTTTTCGCCACATATTTGTCGTGGAAAATGTCGATATAATTCTTCAAGCCGACCCAGTCGCACTTGGAGAACAGGTTGTAGTTGGTGAAGCTGTAATAAATCGCCATCCCCACCGGAACGATGGTAAAGCACAAAAAGCCAATGATCCAGGGCGAGGCGAAGAGGATGCCCAGAGCGTTGTACCGTAAGCGCTGGCGGCGGGAACCCAGGCGGAGAGCGTTGGATTTGGCCGGTTTGGTTTTCTGCGTCTGCTTGGCCGGGATCTGTTTCAAAGGATCGACCTCCTTTTATCTGTGGGCGGGAACGGGACTGCCCCCGTTGGGAAGCGGGATGCCACGGAGTGTGGCATCCCGCGCGGTGGATTCAGCGATTGGATTATTTGTATTCGGCGGCAGCGGCTTCCACTTCCTCCTGAACAGCGGCGACAGCGGAATCCAGATCCATACGGCCTGCCAGATATTCGGTCATGTAGGTGGTGATGGCGTTCAGATAGGTGTTGACATAGCCGCTCATGGGGAAGGAGCGCAGATCGGAGGTCTGCAGCAGCTGAGCGCCGGCCTTCACAGCGTCGGTGACATCCATAGCCTCCAGAGCCTTCAGAGCGGAGATCCGGGGCATGAAGTTGCCGCGGTTGTAGCCGCCCTCGGCGCGGTAAGCCATGGCGTCCTTGCCGGTCAGGTAGGCAAGAACCTGCCAGGTGGCGTCGGGGTTGGGGGTCTTGGCGTTCATGCAGAACACGCCGCCGGTGAGCATATTAGCGTTGGGCAGAGCGGCAATGCCGTAGTCCTCGCCGTAAACCAGGCCCAGCTTGTCAGCGGACTCCTGGAAGCCAGCCAGACCGCTGTCGCCGTTGAACCGCATGGCAGCCTGTCCGGTCAGGACGGGATCTGTCTCGGTGCAGCGGGTGGTGTAGAAGGTGTCGGCCCAGTTTTTCGCCTGGTCGTAGCCGCCCAGGGCGTCCAGCAGGGTCTTCTGGAATTCGTGGGTCTTCCGGATGCCTTCATTGTCGAAGTCGGGGTTGCCGTCGGCATCGACCCAGTCAGCGCCAAAGGCCACGGGCCACAGCACGTTGTCCAGCCAGGGGAAGGTGGGATGCAGGCCGACGACCTGAATGGAGCCGTCTTCGCCCAGAACGGTGCAGTCCAGAGCGCACTGCAGCATCTCGTCCATGGTGGTGGGGAAGTGATCCCAGTTGTGCTCAGCCAGCACCTTGGGGTTGTAGAGGATGTAGGTGGTGGAAGCGGTAAAGGGGATGGAGTAGATCTTGCCGTCCACGGAGCAAAGGTTCCAGATGGCGGGCAGGAAGTCGTCCTTGTCAAATTCGGCGTCGCTGTTCACATAGCTGGTCAGTTCCACAATGGCGCCCTCGGCGGCCAGGCTGGGAGCGGTCTCCCAGTTGGCCTGGAAGATGTCGGGAACATTGGAGCCGGCGATGGCGGTGACGACGGCGTCGGCGTTCTTGGCGTTGGACAGCTCGATTTTGATGTCGTCGTGGGTGGCGTTCCAGTCGTCAACCAGCTTCTGGAACCGGTTGGCCTCGGCGGTGGGCTCTTCGGACTCGGCCTGATAGGTCCACACAGTGACGGTGATGGGCTCGCTCGCGGGCGGCTCGGTCTGCTTGTTGCCTTCAGTCTGCTTGGGGGGCTCGGACTGCTTGCTGCCTTCGGTGCCCTTGGGGGGCTGGGACTCTGTCTGACCGGCGGGGCCGCAGGCGACCAGGCCCAGGACCATGATGGCGGCCAGAAGCAGCGCGATGAGTTTCTTCATTTCATTTCCTCCTGTTTTATTGATTTTGAATAAACGGAAAGGATATTTTTTAACCTTTCACTGTTCCGCATTATATCACAAAATCAGTCAAAAGTCTTTGCAGAATATCGCAAGGCTTTTACAGAATGTACAGATTCTTCAAATTTGGTCCGTTTAAATTTGTAAAAGTATTACAAAGTCCGGAAATTCAATTCATGCAATCTGTCCCATAGCGCGTAGGACGCCTCCGCCGCTTTCCGCCCGCACAGGGCCCCGGTGCCCCGCCGGTTGACCATGCCCTGATATTCATAGACCAAAATTTTGTCCACATAGGGGGTAAGCGCCGTGACCTGGGCCGCCACCCGGTCCGGGTCCGCCGGCAGCAGGGGGGAGCGGTAGGCCGCCCCCTCGAACCGGAACAGCTCCAGATCCGCCCACAGCGCCGGGCCGCCCGCCCGGTCGTGGGAAAGCCGAAGCCGCCGGAAGGCCTCCTCCGCCTCCTGGACCCCGCCGTTCAAGATCCCAACCCCGTCCTGGTAGGCGACATAGTCGCAGTCCAGCTGGGCCAGCTGCTGGGCGTAGACCTGGTCCGCCGCCGCCTTCCGCACCCCGTAGGGGGCGATGAGCAGCTTCTTGCCCAGGTCCAGGGACCGGGCCTTGGCCCGGTAGGCGTTTACATAGTCGATGAAAAATTCCGGGAAATACCCGTCGATGCCGATCTCGTCCGGCAGATACCAGCCGAAAAAGCTGGGATGCCGGCCGTAGAGGGCCAGCAGGTCCTCCATGGCCCGGAAGGCCCGGCATCGCACCTGGGGGTCCACCATATTGTCCCGGGCGTGGGTCCAGTCCCCATAAAAACCGCAGCTGACGAAGATTTTCAGTCCCAGCCGGTCGCACTGGTCGAACAGGACACCCATGGGGTCCTTGCAGGCCATGTCCTCCGGGAAGGGGTAGGGCCCGCCGGGGAAGTAGCTCTCCCCCCGGTGGGCGTAGCGCAGGCTGGCGCACATCAGCACCACATATTCCATGCCCAGGTCCCGAATCTCCGTGAGCTTTTCCCGCCACTGTTCCTGGGAAAAGCCCCGGCAGTCGGGATTATAGTAGGTCCCCTCCACTTGGCTGTGGTGGTAAAATTCAAACCAGGTGCCGCTGATCATAGCTGATCCTCCAGGCACCGGTAGAGGATGTCCCGCAGCTCCGGGTGGAGATACTGAATGGTGATGAAGGAGTTGCACACATGCTGGGCGTAGAACAGCCCGATCTCCTGTGCTGGGTCCGCCAGAAAATAGGCCCCGGCGGCCCCGTCCCAGCCAAATTCCCCCACTGGGATCTTCCCCTGGGCTGCCACCCGGCACCGCACGCCCAGGGCGTAGC
>CANRQC010000114.1 GCA_947632695.1 uncultured Oscillospiraceae bacterium
GGACAAGCCCGATCCCGCCGCCGACGCGGCCGCCCAGGCTGCCGCCGCCCAGGCCGGCGGAATGTACTAAGCCAATTTTAGCCGGGAGGCGCTTCCGTAGGGAGCGCCTCCTATTTTGTGGCGGCTTTCACGGCAAAAAAGCAAGGCGTTCCCGAAAGGGGACGCCTTGCTTTATCCTGCGTAATAGAGGGTAATAAGAATGTAATTTCCGTCGCGCCAAAGCTCGATCCCCACCCGGGTGTAGTCGGCGGACAGAAAACTCCCGCCGCTGGAGAGGATCCACTCTTCCAGCAATTCAGCGGCGTAGGCGTCGTCAGTGACGGAGAACCCTCCGGTACCGGCGGTGGAGCAGTCATAGCCGTTGGCGAGCAGATATTCCTTCAGGGTCCCGCTGCCGTTCCAGCTCTGGCCCAGCTCGGCCAGGGTCCCATCGGAACCCAGCGGGGAAAGCCCGGCGTTGGCCCGGGCCTGATTGATCAGTGCCAGCACAAGCTCGGCGCTGACGCTGTTACCGCCGGCTGGCGGCGCGCTGGGCGTCTCTGTGACAGGCGGCGGGGAAGTGACGGGTGGCGGGTTTGTGGCCGGCGGCGGATCTGTGGCCGGCGGCGGGTCTGTGGCCGGCGGCGGATCTGTGGCCGGCGGTGGGCTCGTAACCGGCGGCGGGGCCGTGGCCGGCGGTGGAGACGGCGCGGTGGAAGGCGGACTGGTTGCCGGAGGCTCCGTGGGCTTGGATCCTTCGCCACGGGACCCGTCAGTGTTTCCGGACCCGGTTGCCGTGGCGCGGGGGACGGAGGTTTCGGGCGCGTCCCCACCGGGATCCCCGGCAGTGGGCTTGCCGGAGGGCTCTACGCTTGCTTCCGTGGTTCCCGTCGCGGCGGAGGTCTGGGTCTCCGGGGGCGCGGTGTCCACCGGCTGGGTGGGTGCGGCAGTTTCACCGGCGCCCGCCGTGGCCCCGTCGGTTCCCCCGGCGGCGTAAGAGAAGTCCGTTTCCGAATCCGTAGAGGCGGTGGTGATTTCCAGATCTGGCGGCTGGGGCAGGGAAATATAAGTTTGACGGTAGCACCCCACCAGCGGGATCAGGCACAGGGCAGTCAGCAGCCACATCCGTTTCATTCTCTATCTCTCCGTCAACCAATGTCAGTCGCAGACGTACATTCCAAAAAAGGCCAGCAGCCCCGGCCCGCAGTCGTATTCCAGACCGCACTGATCCGCCAGCTTTTTCACAAAAACGCAGTAGGCGGACATACAGGAGTACCGATAGGCGGGGAACCGGCAGGGCTCCCCCTTGGGCAGCACGCAGGGGCTGCACAGGGCGCAGCCGCTGGCGCCCACCAAAAAGCCGTCGCAGCCGCCCGCCCGGAGGGCCTTCACCAGCTGGATGCTGGCCTGGTTGTGCCCGGCCTTGGCCTGCTTGGTGGCGGCCTTGTCGGAGTAGTCGGAGATCTCCCAAATGGTTTGCAGCACCAGGGCCCGGGAATGGACCAAAATTTTCTCCCGCATCTCCTCCGGGGTGCCGCAGTCCGGGGGGCAGCAGTAGTTGATGGCGTACTGGCCGCACAGATTTTCGGCGCAGTACTGCCGGAAGGAAAAGTCAAAGGGAATGTCTTTTGTTTCAACCACCGCCGCCCCGGCGAAGCCGGCGTCCTCGGCGGCGCGGATCAGTTCTTCATTCGTCATAGCTTTCCCCGCTCACACGTTGAACAGGAAGTTGACCACGTCCCCGTCCTTCATTTCGTACTCCTTGCCCTCGCTGCGGACCTGGCCCTTGGCCTTGGCGGCGGCCAGGGAGCCGGCGGCCTTCAGATCCTCGAAGGCGATGACCTCCGCCCGGATGAAGCCCCGCTCAAAGTCGGTGTGGATCTTGCCGGCGGCCTGGGGGGCCTTGGTGCCCCGGCGAATGGTCCAGGCCCGGCACTCGTCGGCCCCGGCGGTGAGGAAGGAGATCAGCCCCAGCAGGGCGTAGCTGCTGCGGATCAGCCGATCCAGACCGGACTCGGCCACCCCCAGCTCCTCCATGAACATGGCCCGCTCCTCCGGATCGTCCAGCTCGGCGATGTCCGCCTCCAGCTTGGCGCAGATGGGGATCACCTGACTGCCCTCGCCGTCAGCCAGGGCCTTGACCTGGCGGTAGTATGCGCTGTTTTCCGGCTGGGCCCACTGATTTTCGTCCATATTGGCAACATAAATGGTCTTTTTCAGGGTCAGCAGATCGGAGGTGGCGATGAGGGCCAGCTCGTCCTCGCTGCCCTCGAAGGTCCGGGCCAGCTTGCCCTCGTTCAGATGGGCTAGGAGCCGGGAGAAGACCTCCGCCTCCCGAAGAAAGCGCTTGTCCCCGCCCTTGGCGGCCTTCTGGCACTTGTCCACCCGGCGCTCCACCATTTCGATGTCGGCCATCACCAGCTCCAGATTGATGATGTCGATGTCCCGCAGGGGATCGGTAGTTCCCTCCACATGGGTGACGTTGGAATCGTCAAAGCACCGGACCACATGGACGATGGCGTCGGTGGTGCGGATGTTGCTTAAGAATTTATTTCCCAGGCCCTCGCCCTTGGAGGCGCCCTTTACCAGCCCCGCGATGTCCACAAATTCCACCACGGCGGGGGTGGTCTTCTTGGGCTTGTAGAAGTCCGACAGCCAAGCGAGCCGCCCGTCGGGCACGCTGACGGTGCCCACATTGGGGTCGATGGTGCAGAAGGCGTAGTTGTCCGCCGGGACGCCGGCGCTGGTAATGGCGTTAAACAGGGTGGACTTGCCCACATTGGGCAGGCCCACGATGCCGAGCTTCATAAAAATCAACTCCTTTTTCTAAATTCTACCACAGTCCGGGAAAGATTGCAATAACTCCGCTTCGACTTTTTGGTGGAGATACTTGAACGCTCGAAACATTAAAATCAATTATCTTACTTCTTACTTTCCAAAAATCGGCCCTTCATACTTAGTGAAAAGTGAAGTAATGAATAGTGAAGAAGTAAAAATCGGCAAGCCTCTAATGAGTCTTGCCGATTTTTGGTTGCGGAGGGAGGACTTGAACCTCCGACCTCCGGGTTATGAGAGCGAGGATTTTTTGTATTGTACCGTTTTTTATCGTTCTACAATTCATCGTTTTTCCCTGTTTTATGGCGTTTTCCGTAACATTTCATAGCATTGCTTTTTGGGTCATTTTGCGGGGTGTGACCCAAAATTGACCCAAAATTTTCAGCTATGTGTGGCGGGCAGAGCAAATATCCGGAAGTGGCAGCTTCCGGATTATTCACTATGGTGCCAAAAACTGTAACAGCTCATTCAGCCAAAGTGGCCGGTACTCACCCACCGCCCGGACTTCACCGTTACGGTATTCCGCCACCTTCACGAAGCCGTTGTCATTGTCGTAGAACTCTGCTTCATCGCAGTATGGAAGAACCTTTGCCACGGCCTCCCAGCGACCCGAAAAACGGCGCAGAACATCGTCATGGGCAATGTCATGCCCGCCACGCTTTACCCGATTTTCAATTCTGGAGAGGCTTTCTGTGGCGGTGTCCAGAGCTACATAGAACAGCCGGACATAATAGCCCGCATCCCTGGCCTGTTTGGCTGTGGCCTCTGTCTTATAGCCTGATAGGGTGGTTTCCTGGGTAAATGATACGCCCCGTTCCAGACAGTCCCGGATCTTTGTGACCGCCACCTTGCCCCCTGACAGGGCGTTGCCGCCCAGCTCAGCGGTGATCTTGTCCACATCAATGATCGTGCCCAGGTCGGCACTGCGTTCCTTCAGCACACCGGTAAAGCTGCTTTTGCCTACACCATTTACGCCGCCAACAATCGTGTAAATCTTCATTCTGTGTCCTCCTGGGTTTTGTCCCTGGTCATCTTTTCGTCTATGGCCTCTACAACATACCCGTTTATACTCTTGCCCAGGGCCTTTGCATGGGCTTGTATGACTTCTTTTTTCCCCTTCGGTATAGCAATATTCACCCTGTCATATGCCTTTGCATTATACTTGTTATTCGCTCTAATCCGTGCCTCACTGTTTTTGTTTTCTCCCATGACTGGAGCCTCCTTTGTCAGGGGGCGCATTTTATAAAAGCCACCCCCTCCCATTAATGGCTATATTATATCACAGATATATACAATTAACAAGTACAATATTGTACAAGTATTACACTTAAATATTGTATAATCTGCCAATAGACATACACTGTTTAAGTGTGTTATAATATGTAATGTAAGGACGGGGACGAGAGAGGCTCAACGGTAACCAACCCCTTGAACAAATGGTACAACAGGTGATGGCAGCACGGAAAGACGGCAAAACAAATTTTAGGAGGTACACACAATGAAACAGTACAATTTGAGCAGCATTATGCGGGCGGCGTGGCGGATCTTCCGCAAGGGCGTTCAGAGCTTCGCCGTGGCTCTGCGGATGGCATGGGCTAACGCCAAGGCTCACAACGCAGCCAAGGCAGCTGCCGGGATCTCCGAAGATACCCACACCTGGGCAGGCTGGTGGATGTATACTAAAAAAGTGGACAAGTATGATAGAATAGTAGACAAGTAAAGAACAGGAAGGAGCTGCTCTACTTCAACGGCGTGGACAGCGTTTCCATTTCCCGGCGGCTGGGTCATGCTCAGGTAAGCACCACGGCGGATATTTACGCCCACGTCATAGAAGAAGCGGACAAAACCAATGCCGATATTCTCTCCAATATTTTTCTCAAAAAGGCATAAAAAATAGGCGAGTTGAATTATTGTTGAACTCAACTCGCCTTATGAAAAATAAATATCTCAAAAAAGTTATAAAAGCAGGCCGCTTTCATAAGAAAACGGCCTGCTTTCTGGTTGCGGAGGGAGGACTTGAACCTCCGACCTCCGGGTTATGAGCCCGACGAGCTGCCAACTGCTCTACTCCGCGATACAGATGCTTTTCTTTTAGCTTGGGTATTATAGCACATGGCAGGACGTTTGTCAAGACTTTTTTCCAAGCAGGGGCCGAACCAAAATTCCATGCGGTATTTCGCGGAAAACGCCGGCCCGGAAGGGGCAGGAGAGGGGACCGCTGGGATTTTCGATGCCCAGTCACGACCTTAGATAAGCGGATCTGGGGGAGAATGGACGAAAAAACCGCCCGGTCCATGATCCGGGCGGCATATTCTGGATCATCTGCCGTTGCGGTAGTGCCCAGGGGTGGTATTGTAGGCGGCGTAGAACAGGCGATGGAAATAGCTGATGTTTTCGTAGCCCACCTGGCGGGCAATGTCGTTCACCCGCATGTCGGTTTCCCGCAGAAGCTTGGCGGCGTGATACATCCGCTGCTCCTGCACCAGATCCGTGTAGGTCTTGCCCATCCGGCGGTGCAGCTCCCGGGACAGGAAGCTCACGTCCCTGCCCATTTGCTTGGAGAGCTGCGTCAGGCTTCCCTGGGCGTAGTTTTTCTCGATGTAGGTGAGTATTTCCCATACCACCCGGTCCTGCCGCCGCCAGGGGATGGTGTCCGCCCGGGTGAAAAGCTGGGCCAGCAGAAGGGTCATGGTCATCCGGCTGACGCTGGTCTGGCAGGGCGTCGCCAGCAGGGCGGCCAGCAGGTTTTCCACCAAATTTTGTATGGGAATATCCTCCGCTACCTGGAAATGCAGACATCCCTGGCCGCCCCATGTGCCCAGGAGGCAGTTCAGCATGAACTCCCGCTGGGGCGAAGGGTTCGCGGCGGTCTTGAGCAGTCCCTGGAGAAAATCCATGGACACCAGGAAGTGGGCCAAAACATCTTCTGTTCCCACCTTATACATCCGGCGGGGGACCTGGGTCCCCAGGAGCAGCAGATCGCCCTGCCGCATCCTGATAGGCCCGGCGCCAACGGTCCAGTCGCTTTTGCCGGTGTATTGATAGACCAATTCCAATCCGTCCAACTGCCGCGGCGGTTCTTCCGCTTGCGGCACCCGAGGCAGCAGCGCCACCTGCTTATCTCCCACCAAAGGCATCTGGCCGTGATCCAGACGATCTTCGGCTTCAACGCTGCGCATTTTCAGCAGTCTGAGAACCTCGCCGTTAGGCATAGCCAGCTCCTCCTTTCCACGGAACGATACCCGTGGCATTCTGTAATCATTATACATGGGGGAGGAAATTTTGTCAAATATTTGCCGTTAAAAATAGTTATTTTCGTCAGAAATCACAATTACACGTCACTTTTTTCGCTCAAAAACCCGATTCCTTTGACGCAATTCCCGCAAAAATCAAAATTTGACCGTTTTTTCTAAGAAGTTGGTAAAATTTTTCGCTGTCGCGTTTTCGCAGATCAGGTATTGACAAACGGCCCGATCCGGTATATAATCCCCTATGCGGTGAAAAATCGCCGTCATGGGCCTGTAGCTCAGCTGGGAGAGCGTTCGGTTCGCATCCGAGAGGTCGAGAGTTCGAGTCTCTTCAGGTCCACCAAA
>CANRQC010000115.1 GCA_947632695.1 uncultured Oscillospiraceae bacterium
GTGCAAGCCCCTGCCGGGACGTTCGCAAGCCACTTCCAAGCTGCCCGGGAGACCGGGACGGGCGCTCCCGTTACAGAGCGTGAAAGATGCCGTTTCACTTGCGGCAATTAGGGTGGTACCGCGAGTCGCCTCGCCCCTAAATTTGGGGGTGAGGTGTTTCTTTTTTGCAAAAAACAAATTTTTGGAGGGAAAACCAAATGTCACACAAGTCCTATGGGGTCAACGAGCTGCGGGAGATGTTCCTGTCCTTCTTCGAGAGCAAGGGCCATCTGCGCCTGCCCAGCTTTTCGCTGATCCCCCAGAATGACCAGTCCCTGCTGCTGATCAACTCCGGCATGGCCCCCATGAAGCCCTATTTCAAGGGCGAGGTGGAGCCCCCCCGCCGCCGGGTCTGCACCTGCCAGAAGTGCATCCGCACCGGCGACATTGAAAATATCGGCAAGACCGCCCGCCACGGCACTTATTTTGAGATGCTGGGCAACTTTTCCTTCGGCGACTACTTCAAGCACGAGGCCATTGCCTGGAGCTGGGAATTTCTGACCAAGGTGGTGGGCCTGGAGCCGGACCGGCTGTACCCTTCCATCTATGAAAACGACGAGGAAGCCTTTACCATCTGGAATAAGGAGATCGGCATCCCCGCCGAGCGGATCTTCCGCTTCGGCAAGGCGGACAACTTCTGGGAGCACGGCTCCGGCCCCTGCGGCCCCTGCTCCGAGATCTACTACGACCGGGGGGAGAAGTACGGCTGCGGCAAGCCCACCTGCACCGTCGGCTGCGACTGCGACCGGTACATGGAGGTCTGGAACAACGTCTTCTCCCAGTTTGACAACGACGGCCACGGCAATTACACCGACCTGGTCCAGAAGAATATCGACACCGGCATGGGCCTGGAGCGTCTGGCGGTGGTCTGCCAGGACGTGGACAGCCTGTTCGACGTGGACACGGTGATGAACATCACCCACCGGGTCACGGAGCTCACCGGCGCGGCCTACGGCCAGAGCCACAAGACCGACGTCTCCCTCCGGGTCATCACGGACCACATCCGGGCCAGCGTATTCATGATCGCCGACGGTGTCCTGCCCAGCAACGAGGGCCGGGGCTACGTTCTGCGGCGGCTGCTCCGGCGGGCGGCCCGCCACGGCAAGCTCCTGGGCGTGAACGAGCCCTTCCTGTACCAGGTGGTAGAGACCGTGGTCCGGGAAAACGAGAATCACTACACCTATCTGCGGGAACGGGCCTCCTATATCACCCGGGTGGTGAAGGTGGAGGAGGAGAACTTCGCCCGGACCATCGACGGCGGGATGCGGATCTTCAGCGACCTGCTTGCCAGCCACAAGGCCAAGGGCGAGACCCGGTTCTCCGGAGCCGACGCCTTCAAGCTCTATGACACCTACGGCTTCCCCATCGACCTGACGGTGGAGATGGTGGCCGACGAGGGCATGGAGGTGGATCTGCCCGCCTTTGAGCAAAAGATGCAGGAGCAGAAGGTCCGGGCCCGGGAGGCCCGGAAGGCCCTGGGCGATCTGGCCTGGGCGGGCATCGACCTGGGATTGGACAATACGCCCACCACGTTTGTGGGCTATGAGCAGAACAGCTGTGAGGCCCGGGTCCTGGCGGTGTGCGTGGGGGACGAGGTCTCCGGCGCCATCACTGGCGGGGAGAGCGGCATTCTGGTGCTGGACAAGACCCCCTTCTACGCCGAGATGGGCGGCCAGACCGCCGACCATGGCGTGATCCTGGTGGGGGACAGCCGGTTCGAGGTCCGGGATGTCCAGAAGGACAAGGCGGGCAAGTACCTGCACTACGGCGCCATGCTCCGGGGCACCATCAAGGTGGATGATCCGGTGTGCGCCGCCATCGACGTGGAGCGCCGCCGGGCCATCATGCGGGCCCACTCCGCCACCCACCTGCTCCAGCGGGCACTGAAGAGCGTGCTGGGGGACCATGTCCACCAGGCCGGCTCCCTGGTGGAGCCGGACCGGCTGCGGTTCGACTTTACCCACTATGCGGCCCTGACCCCGGAGGAGTTGGCCCGAGTGGACGCCCTGGTGCAGTCCGCCGTGCTGGAGGGCTACGCCATCAACATTCGGGAAATGCCCATCGAGGAGGCCAAGGCCACCGGGGCAACCGCCCTGTTCAGCGAAAAATACGGCGATGTGGTGCGGGTGGTCAACATGGGCGGCTACTCCATCGAGCTGTGCGGCGGCACCCATTTGGACAACACCGCCAAGATCGGCCCCTTCCTCATCGAGAGCGAGGGAAGCGTTGCCTCCGGCGTCCGGCGGATCGAGGCCGTTACCGGCAAGGTCTGCATGGCGGAGCTGGAAAAGGAGCGGGAGCGGCTCTACAAGGCTGCCGCACTGGTGAAGGTCAAGCCTTCCGAGCTGGGGGACAAGATCCAAAATCAGATTGAGGAGATCCGGCAGCTTCGCCGCTCCATTGAGCAGTTCAAGAGCAAGGAGGCCGCCGGCGAGACAGAGCGGTATCTCTACGGCGCCCGGCTGGTGGACGGGCTCCATGTGCTGACCGCCAATGTACCCGGCGCCGACGCCGCCCGCCTGCGGCAAATGGGCGATCTGCTCCGGGACAAGGCCCCCGACGTGGTGGCGGTTCTCTCCGCCGTCAACGAGGGGAAAATCACCTTCCTGGCGGTCTGCGGCAAGGAAGCCGTGGCCCGGGGCCTGAAGGCCGGGGAACTGGTGCGGCAGGTCTGCGCCTGCTGCGGTGGCTCCGGCGGCGGCAAGCCCGATTCCGCCATGGGCGGCGGCAAGGATGTTCTCAAGCTGGACAACGCCCTGGCCCTGGTGGACGACTACGTTTCTGAAAAACTGAAAGCATAAAAATCTTAAGAAGGGAGGTGCGCCATGCGCAAGCTGGTCTGGTTCGGCCTTGGATTTGTCGGGGCCAGCGCCGTGTGGGCGTACCTTCTTCCCGGAAACGGGGTGCTGCCCCTCGGGCTGGGCGCGGGAGCGGGACTGTTTCTGGCGGTGCCGCTGTCCCGGCGGGTACGGAAGGCCCGGTTTGCGGTCTATCTTCTGCTGGGCTGCGCCATTGGGGCGGCTTGGTGCTGGGGCTATGACCAGCTCTACATCACCCCCGCCCGATCCCTGGAGGGCCGCACCGCTTCCGCCCAGATGGAAATCACGGATTACAGCTACGAAACCCAGTATGGCAAGGCCGCCGACGGGGCGGTGACCCTGGACGGGAAGCCTTACCGGTTGCGGATCTATTACAGCGGAGCGGAGGACCTGGCCCCCGGGGATCTGCTGCGGGGCAGCTTCCGTTTCCAAACCACCGTTCCCGACGCCGGGGAGGAGATCTCCTACCAGAGCGGGAAGGGCATTTTCCTCCTGGCCTACGCCCAGGGAACGCCGGAGAAGGTATCGGGGGAAGAGGTCCCCCTTTACAGCCGGCCGGCGGTGCTGCGCCGGGGGATTTTGGAGCTGATCGACCGGATTTTCCCGGCGGATGTGGCGCCCTTTGTCCGGGGACTGCTGCTGGGGGACACCGGGGGCCTGCGCTATGAGGAAAACACCGCCTTTCGCCTCAGCGGTATCCGCCATGTGGTGGCGGTTTCTGGCCTCCATGTGTCCATTTTGTTTTCCCTGATCTGCCTGTTCACCCGGAAGCGCCGGGTCCTGACGGCGGCGGTGGGGATTCCTACTCTGATCCTCTTTGCCGCCGTGGCGGGCTTCACGCCCTCCGTCACCCGGGCCTGCGTCATGTCCGGACTGACGCTGCTGGCATTGCTTCTGGGACAGGAGTACGATCCGCCCACGGCCTTGGCCGCGGCGGTGGTGGGGATGCTGGCGGTCAATCCCATGACGGTGACGAATATCAGCTTCCAGCTCTCCGTGGGCTGCATGGCGGGGATCTTTCTGTTCGAAGAGCCCCTCCGCGTCTGGCTGACGGAGCACTTAGGCGGGAAAGGCAAGTCCCTCCGGGCCCGGCTGGTCCGCTGGCTGGCCGGAGGCGTCTCCGTGACCCTGGGGGCGATGGCCGTGACCACGCCTTTGTCCGCCGCCTACTTTGGGGCGGTGAGCCTGGTGGGACCGGTGACCAATCTGCTGTGCCTGTGGGCGGTGAATCTGCTGTTTTACGCCGCCATGCTCGCCTGCGCCCTGGGCTGGCTTTTTCTGCCGGCGGGGCAGGCGCTGGCTTGGCTGGCGGCCTGGTTTGCCAGGTTTGTCCTGGGCACCGCCCGGGTGCTGGCCGCTTTTCCGCTGGCGGCGGTGTATACCGTGAACCCCTACGCTGTGGTCTGGCTGGTGGGATGCTATGTTTTGTTGGGCGTTTTTCTGCTGCTTCCGCAAAAGAAACCCCTGCTGTTCTCCTGCCTGGGGGTCGTAGGGCTGTGCGCGGCGCTGCTGGTCTCCTGGTTTCTGCCCCGGCTGGATGATTTCCGGCTGACGGTCCTGGACGTGGGCCAGGGGCAGTGCCTGCTCTTTCAAAGCGAGGGGAAGACCTATCTGGTGGACTGCGGCGGGGACAATGCCCAGGACGCGGCGGATCTGGCGGCGGACACCTTGCTGTCCCAGGGTATCCGGCGGCTGGACGGGGTGATCCTGACCCATTTCGACGCCGACCACGCCGCTGGGCTGCCCTATCTGCTCTCCCGGATCCCGGCGAATATGCTGTTTCTTCCGGAGGAGGACCCGGGCTACGGCGCGGGACTGCCCAGCCTGACGGTGGAGGGAAGCTATCAAATTTCCTATGCCAATACCCGGATCACCCTCTTTCCCGGGGATCCGGCGCTGTCCGACAACGACGGGAGCCTGTGCGTTCTGTTCCAGACAGCCGGGACGGATATTCTCGTCACCGGGGACCGGTCCGCCGCTGGGGAGGCGGCGCTGATGGAGGGCTTTTCTCTGCCGGAGCTGGAGGTACTGATCGTAGGCCACCACGGCTCCAAGACCTCCACGTCCCTGGACCTTTTGGAGGCGACCCATCCAAAGGTGGCGGTGATCAGCGTGGGGGCGGACAATTCCTACGGCCACCCTGCCACGGAAATTCTGGACCGGCTGGCCCAATTCGGCTGCACCGTCTACCGTACCGACGAGGACGGAACCATTATTTACAGGGGGTGAATCCATGGCAAGGCCCGTTGACGATCCGCTGACCGCCCTGAAAAAGGCGCTGCGGGACAATGCCCCCGCCCGGCTGTATATTTTCTACGGGGAGGAAGTCTTCCTCCTGCGCCACTATCTGGACCGGCTGAGAAAGCTATTGGTGGACCCGGCCACGGAGGCCTTCAATTACCACCGGCTCAACGGCGAGAATTTTACCTGCCAGGCCCTCCAGGACGCTCTGGAGGCTCTGCCCATGATGGCGGAGCGCACCTTCGTCTGGGTGGACGAGGTGGATTTGTTCAAGCTGCCGGAGAGCGACCGGGATTTTCTGGGGAATCTGCTCGCCGATATCCCCGACTACTGCAGCCTGGTCCTGACCTATGAGACGGTGGCCTGGAAGCCGGACAAGCGGCAAAAGAAGCTGTACGGCGCCCTGGCGGCCGGGCAGATCGTGGAATTTACCCGGCAGAGCCGGCATGACCTGATCGCCTGGGTGGGCCGGCACTTTGCCTCCCAGGGCAAGCGGATCAGCGCCGACCTGGCGGGCTATCTGGTGGACCTGACCGGGGGCTCCATGACCCTGCTCTCCGGGGAGATCGCCAAAATTTCCGCCTATTCCGGGGCGGAGGAGATCGTCAAAAGCGATATTGACGCCGTCACCGAGCCGGTATTGGAGGCGGTGGTGTTCCAGATGACGGACCTTCTGGCCCAGGGGGCCTATGGCCAGGCGCTGAAAAAGCTTCAGGACCTGCTGCGGATGCGGCAGGAGCCTCTGGCGATCCTGGGGGCGGTGGGGAACCACTTCCGCCGCCTGGGCGCGGCCCGGACCCTGCTGGACAGGGGCATGGGCCCGGGCGAGTTGGCCAAGCTCTATGGTCTGGGGGACTACCCCGCCCGGAAGACCATGGCCGCCGCCGGAAAATTTTCCCCCGCCTTTTGCGGGAAGGCGGCGGAGCTGGTGCTGGAGACGGACTACCGGATGAAGACCTCCTTCGACGATCCGGAGCGGCTGCTGGAGCAGCTGATTTTGGAGCTGGCCCAGGAGGGGAAAAATGGTTAGGATTCGGGAAGCCATCGTGGTGGAGGGGCGCTATGACAAAAACGCCCTGGCCCAGATCGTGGACGCCCCTATTTTCGTCACCGACGGCTTTCGGATCTTCCACGACCCCCGGCAGCTGGCCCTGCTCCGGGCGGCGGCGGAGAAGCGGGGGCTGATCGTATTCACCGACGCCGACGGGGCGGGCCTGGTGATCCGCAACTACCTGAAAAGCGCCATTGACGGACGATATTTGAAGCATGCCTATAC
>CANRQC010000116.1 GCA_947632695.1 uncultured Oscillospiraceae bacterium
CCCGCCGCGCTTGCTCCCGCAGCGCCGGCCCCTGCCGTGCCCGCCCCCGCGCCGAAGGCCGCTCCCGCCGTCACCGGCGCCGGCGAGCCTGTCACCGCGCCCATGCCTGGCACCATTTTGAAGGTCAACGTCAGCGCCAACCAGGCGGTGAAGGCCGGGACCGTTCTGTGCATCCTGGAAGCGATGAAGATGGAAAACGAGATCATGGCCCCCAAGGATGGGACCGTCACCCAGGTGCTGGTGAGCAAGGGCTCCACCGTGGATACCGGCGCACCCCTGGTGGTCATCGGGTAAGGGGGGCGTCCCATGATCGACGTTGGACAGATCCTACTGAATTTGTGGAACAGCTCCGGTTTTTCCATGCTGTTCTCCGGCTTCCTGTCCCAGAGCGGCTGGCAGAACCTGGTGATGATTATCATCGCCTGCGTGCTGCTGTATCTGGGCATTGTGAAGCAGTTTGAGCCCCTTCTGCTGGTGGGCATCGCCTTCGGCTGCCTGCTGACCAACCTGCCCGGGGCCGGGCTGTATCACCAGGAGCTGTGGGACGCCTTTATGGACGCCTCCAACCCTGCCTATCACAGCTTCGGCGCCATTTTACGGGAGGGCGGTCTGCTGGACATCTTCTACATCGGCGTGAAAACCAGCCTGTACCCCTGCCTGATCTTTATGGGCGTGGGCGCCATGACGGATTTCGGGCCCCTGCTGTCCAATCCCAAGAGCCTGCTCCTGGGCGCCGCCGCCCAGATGGGCGTGTTCGCCGCCTTCTTCTTCGCCGCCATTTCCGGCGACGCCTTGGGCTTCCTGAACAATCCGGCTCTGGTGTTCACCGCTCTGGAGGCTGCCGCCATTGGTATCATCGGCGGCGCCGACGGCCCCACGGCCATCTTCCTGACCTCCATTTTGGCCCCCCATCTCTTAGGACCTATCGCGGTGGCGGCCTACTCCTACATGGCGCTGATCCCGCTGATCCAGCCGCCCTTCATGCGGATGCTCACCACGGCGGAAGAGCGGAAGATCAAGATGGTTCAGACCCGGACGGTCAGCAAGCGGGAGAAGATCATCTTCCCCATTGTGGTGACGATTTTCGTGGCTCTGCTGCTGCCGGACACCGCGCCGCTGATCGGCTGTCTGATGCTGGGTAACCTCCTAAAGGAGACCGGTGTCACCGACCGGCTGTCCGACACGGTGCAGAACGCCCTGATGAACATTGTGACCATTCTGCTGTCCACGGCTGTGGGCGCGACCATGGTGGGCGGCACCTTCCTCCAGCCCAAGACTCTGCTGATCGTGGTGCTGGGCGTGTGCGCCTTCATTCTCTCCACCGTGGGCGGTCTGCTGGGTGGCAAGGTCATGTGCTGGGCCACAGGCGGAAAGGTCAATCCTCTTATCGGCTCCGCCGGTGTGTCCGCCGTTCCCATGGCGGCCCGGGTGGCCAACAAGGAAGGCCAGAAGGCCAATCCCTCCAACTTCCTGCTCATGCACGCCATGGGTCCCAACGTGGCGGGCGTGATCGGCTCCGCCATCGCCGCCGGCTTCCTCCTCTCCGTCTTCGGCTAAGCGGCGAGTCGCCGCGGACAATGCGTGCGCCAGCCTGGTAGTAATCGTTACACCTCCTGGGCCCGCTCGGTATCAGCGGCCAGTGGCCGCTGACAATGCGCACCGGGATAGTGCGAATCGTTCTATCTGCTGGGCGTTCCCGGTATCGGCGGGCGGCGAGTCGCCGCGGCCAATGCGTGCGCAGGTCTGGTGGTAATCGTTACACCTCCTGGGCTCGCTCGGTATCGGCGGCCAGTGGCCGCTGACAATGCGCACCGGGATAGTGCGAATCGTTCTATCTGCTGGGCGTTCCCGGTATCGGCGGGCGGCGAGTCGCCGCGGACAATGCGTGCGCAGGTCTGGTGGTAATCGTTACACCTCCTGGGCTCGCTCGGTAACGTTCTTGCGGACGAGATATGAAATTGACCCCCAGCCCGAAAGGGCTGGGGCAGTCTGTCAAAGAATCCCTGTTTTCGCTTCTTGAAAACAGGGATTCTTTGACAGGCTTTATGCCCGCCTCCTTTTGGAGGCGGGCATAAAGGAAACTTCCCGAAAAAAGCCGCTTCCAATTTCAGGAAGCGGCTTTAAAAATCAGGTTCCGGTCAGCAGGTCCCGGATGGTGATGCTCTCAAAAAACCCGTCGATCATCCGGTCCAGCTTCTCCCACATGGGCAGGGCCGGGCAGCAGTCCGACCGGGAGCAGGCGGCGGGCCCCTCGGCGGTGCAGGACACCGGGGCCAGGCTTCCCTCCGTCAGCTTGAGGATGCTGCCCACGGTGTACCCCTCCGGCGGGCGGTTGAGCCGGTAGCCCCCGCCCTTGCCGTGGACCGCCTCCACCATTCCGGCCTTGGAGAGGATGGTCATGATGGCCTCCAGATATTTCTGGGAGATCTCCTCCGCCTCCGCCACCTGCTTCAGCGGGATGTAGGTCCCCAGGGGCTGCTGGGCCAGATACACCATCACCCGCAGGGCGTAGCGGCCCTTGGTGGATACGATCATGGCCTATTCCTCGTGGCTGTGGCCTTCCGGGAAGTCCGCCTCGTCGTAGGGGATGTTGTTTTTCTGGTAGTAGTCCAGCAGGGCGTTCTTGATGGCCTCCTCCGCCAGCACGGAGCAGTGGAGCTTGTGGGCGGGCAGGCCGTCCAGGGCCTCGGCCACCGCCTTGTTGGTCAGGGCCATGGCCTCCTTCACGGGCTTGCCCTTGATCATTTCCGTGGCCATGGAGGAGGAGGCGATGGCGGAGCCGCAGCCGAAGGTCTCAAATTTCACGTCCACGATGATGTCGTTCTCGATCTGCAAATAGATCTTCATGATGTCGCCGCACTTGGCGTTGCCCACTTCTCCCACGCCGCTGGGATTTTCCAGCACGCCCACGTTCCGGGGGTGCATAAAGTGATCCATGACTTTTTCACTGTAAAGGGCCATTTTCCTTGCCTCCTTATAAAATATACTGCCGTTTGCCGGTTTGCAGGTCCCGCCACACCGGGGACATATTCCGCAGATACTGCACCACCTGGGGGACCACCTCCAAAATGTGGTCAACCTCTTCCTCTGTGTTGTATTCGCACAGGGACAGCCGCAGGGAGCCGTGGGCCACGTCGTGGACCCGGCCAATGGCCAGCAGCACATGGCTGGGATCCAGGGACCCGGAGGTGCAGGCGGAGCCGGAGGAGGCGGCCACCCCCTGGGCGTCCAGCAGCAGCAGCAGGGACTCCCCCTCGATGCCCTCAAAGCAGAAGCTGACGTTGCCCGGGAGCCGGTGGGTTAGATCGCCGTTGACGGCGCTGTGGGGGATTTGGCGCAGGCCCTGGATCAGCCGGTCCCGCATGGCGGTGACCTTGCGGGCGTTGGCCTCCATATTGGCGCAGGACTCCGCCAGGGCGGCGGCCATGCCCCGGATGCCGGGCAGATTCTCCGTCCCGGCCCGCTTGCCCCGCTCCTGGGCGCCGCCCTCGATGAGGTTCGTCAGGGGGAAGCCCCGGCGGACGTAGAGCGCCCCCACGCCCTTGGGGCCGTGGAACTTGTGGGCCGAAAGGCTGAGCAGGTCGATGTGCTCCTTCTTTACGTCGATGGGCAGATGCCCCGCGGCCTGGACCGCGTCGGTGTGGAAGGGAACTCCCGCTTCCTGGCACACGGCGCCGATCTCGGCGATGGGCTGGATGGTGCCGATCTCGTTGTTGGCGTACATAATGGTGACCAGGCAGGTGTCCGGCCGGATGGCCTCCTTCACCTGCTGGGCGGTGACCAGGCCGTTCTCATGAACGTCCAGCAGCGTCACCTCGAAGCCCTCCTCCTCCAGCTTTTGCAGGGTGTGGAGCACGGCGTGATGCTCGAAGGCGGTGGAGATGATGTGCTTTTTCCCCTTCCGGGCCCCCAGCCGGGCGGCGGAGCGGATGGCCTGATTGTCCGCCTCGCTGCCGCCGGAGGTGAAGATGATCTCCCGGGGCTCGCAGCCCAGGCATTTCGCCACGGTGGCCCGGGCGTCCTCCAAAGCCTCCTTGGCCTTCTGGCCCGGGGTGTGGAGACTGGAGGGGTTGCCATAGACGGCGTCGAAATAGGGCAGCATGGCGTCAATGGCGGTTTTGCTCATTTTGGTGGTGGCGGCATTGTCCGCGTAAACTTGCATGAACTCACGTTCCTTCCATCAGGAGTATTTACCCAGTTATCTGGTAGGTAATATACCACCGTTTACCTACTTTGTCAATAGGCAATTCGGCAGATCCCCCAGTGCCCCTTCCAATGCGCTGCACAGGGCCGTCAGGCCCTCCAGGTCCCAGGAGCCGAACCGGTTCAGGGTGGGGCTGTCCAGATCCAGCACCCCCCAGAGCTGCCCTCCGCAATAGAGGGGCACCACGATCTCGGAATTGGAAGCGCTGTCGCAGGCGATATGGCCGGGGAAGGCGTGGACGTCGGGCACCAGCTGGGGGCAGCCGGTCTGGGCGGCGGCGCCGCAGACCCCCCGGCCCAGGGGGATCTGGATGCAGGCGGGCTTGCCCTGGAAGGGCCCCAGCACCAGCGTCTCCCCCTTCATTAGATAGAAGCCCGCCCAGTTGAGATCGGGCAGCTCCTGATAGATCAGGGCCGAAGCGTTGGCCAGATTGGCGATCAGATGGGGCACGCCCTCCACCAGGGCGGTGAGCCGGGGGATGAGCGCCTGATAATCGACACTTTTTTCCATAGTCTACCTCCTTTTCCACCTATCATACACGGTTTGAGCGGCGGGCGCAAGTCCTTTCCAAAAAAATCCGGAAAATCCAGGGCGTTCCTGTTTTTTCGACTTTTACTGCGTTTATCCTCGGCGCACCGGGTCATATTAAAGAGGCAGACCAAAATGGAGGGTTGGAAAATGAAAAAATTGGGAAGTTTATGGATCCCTTTGCTGCTGCTGGCCCTGGTTCTGCCCCAGACGGCCAACGCGGCCTCCTTATTAATACCGGTGGGTCAGGTGGTGGGCCTGGAGCTATCCAATGATACGGTGACCGTTGCCGCCATTGACGAGACCTTGGGCCAAAACGCCAAGGCGGCGGGCCTCCAGGCCGGCGACGTGCTGCTGTCCGTCAACGGCCAATCCGTCACCACCGCCGCCGAGGTGCGCCGGGCGGTATCTAGCGCTCAGGGTCCGGTGGAGCTGGTGGTGCGCCGGGACGGCCGAGAGCGGCGAATCCAGGTGGAGCCGGCGCAAACCCCGGAAGGGCCCCAGCTGGGGGTGTATCTGCGCCAGGGCATCACCGGCATCGGCACCGTGACCTGGTATGATCCGGAAAGCCATCAGTTTGCCTGCCTGGGCCACGGGGTCAACGATCCGTCGGGGTCGCTGCTGGCCATGACCCGGGGCAGCGCGTACCCCGCCAGCATCCAGGCGGTGAAACGGGGCCAGTCCGGCCAGCCGGGCCAGCTCATGGGCACGGTGACGGACCGGACGCCCCTGGGCATCCTGTCCGCCAACACCGGGTCCGGGGTTTTCGGAGCTGCCCAAGCGGAATTTTCCGGCACGCCCATGCCGGTGGGCGCCGCCGGGGAGGTCCACGCGGGGAAGGCCAGCATCCTTTCCACCATTTCCGGAACGGAGATACGGGAATATTCTGTGGAAATTCTGAAAATCTATCCAAAATCCCGGCAAAACGGGCGGAACATGCTGCTGAAAGTCACAGACCCGGCGCTGCTGGACGCCACCGGCGGCATCGTCCAGGGTATGTCCGGCAGCCCGATCCTACAGGACGGGAAATTCATCGGGGCGGTGACCCATGTGCTGGTGAACGATCCCACCACCGGCTACGGCATTTTTCTCGAAAATATGCTGGAGGCGGCAGGTTCCCCGCTGCCGCTGGCAGCCACGGCGGGGCGTTAGCCCCGCCCTCCTGCCTACCTTCTTTTTTAGTGCAGCGCACCGCTGCAAGTGCCCGACCCCTGCCGGGGGCTTTCCTTTCTTGTTTCGGCAAGAAAGGAAACAAGAAGCCGACCAAAGGGGCGCTGAGAGCCACCGCAGCCGGGTGGGTGGGCATGAATCCACCTTTTTACCTTCTTATTTCAGTGCATTTCTTGTCGGAAATGCTCCCCCGGCCCCTTCCGGGGGACCCACTTTCTTGCCACCGAGCAAGAAAGTGGGCAAAGAAGTCGGCTTAGGGGGCGCTTCGAGCAAAGGCGTTTGTTAAGGTATGATTGCCACCGGCAATCATAAATATTTTAGATTCGCTGCGCGGAGCACCACCCCTAAGGACCCCCCGCCGCCTCGCCAGAGGCGCTGGGGGGAATTCGATGGTGGCCTACGGCCCGTCTACCGTGAATGTACAAAACCTAACATGCAGCGTTCCAAATTCTTCCAAGCGCTGATTGATAG
>CANRQC010000117.1 GCA_947632695.1 uncultured Oscillospiraceae bacterium
GCCTCGGAGCCGGGAGGCGTGGTTACCAACGGCATGAGCAACGCCGACCGGGCGGGGGAGAACGCCAACGCCGCCCTGCTGGTGTCGGTATCGCCGAAGGACTTTCCCGGCACCGATCCCCTGGCGGGTATGCGGTGGCAGCGCTCTATCGAGGAACGGGCCTTCGCCCTTTCCGGAGGCTACCGGGCCCCGGCCCAGCGGGTGGGGGACTTTCTGGCGGGGCGGCCCTCTACAGGGCCGGGGAAGGTGCTGCCCACCTACCGGCCCGGGGTGGCTTGGGGAGATCTGCGCTTGGTTTTGCCGGAAATGATCTGTGATGCCATGGCCCAGGCCCTGCCCCTGCTGGACAGCACGCTTTCCGGCTTTGCCGATCCCGACGGGGTGCTCACCGGCCCGGAGACCCGCAGCTCCTCTCCCGTGCGGCTTTTGCGGGGAGCGGACCGGCAGTCCGGCCTGGTGGGACTTTACCCGGCGGGGGAGGGCGCCGGTTACGCGGGAGGCATCGTCTCCGCTGCCATCGATGGGATCCTCTCCGCCGAGGCGGTTCTGGCGGCCATTAAAGAGGAACAGGCATAAATTAGGCAAGGTATGGACCCCATACCTTGCCTTTTCATATGCCTTTAAACCCGCTGGCCGCCCAGCCCAGCAGGGCAAGCTGGGCGATCAAAATTGCCGGAACGCCGAGGGTGAACTTTTTGTGCAGGGTCTTGTGCCGGAATAGGTACATCCCCGCCAGGACTCCCACGCTGCCGCCGGCGGCCGCCACGCCCATCAAGGTGGCTTCCGGGATCCGCCAGCGTTTTTTCTGGGCCCGGCACTTGTCCACCAGCATAAGTAGGCACCCGGCGGCATTGATTACAAGCAGATAGATCCCGAAAAGCTGTTCCATATTTCAATTCCTTTCTGGAGGGGTGTTCTGTGAAAAAAGTCCTTGTCCTTCTGCTTCTGGCGGCGGCCCTTTGCGGCTGCCAAAACAAGGAGACCTTTGAAACCGTAGACGATGTGTATGAAATCCCCGCTCCGGCGCCCATGGGCAAGGTGATGCTGGTACTGCCCGGAGACGCCGCCGCCATGACTATGGACGGCGATCAAACAGACCAGCTCTACTTCTGCGGGGACGCCGTAATTACGGTACAAATCCTGGAGTCCGGGGACCTGAACCGAACCATCCGCGCCGTCACCGGCTTTGAGCGGGACGCCCTGACCGTGGTGCAGACCGAGGAAGAGAATTTGACCCGCTACGACTTTGTGTGGCACGCCGCCGGCGAGGGAGGCGATGAGCTGGGCAAGGCCGCCGTTCTGGACGACGGAAATTACCACTACGTCCTCTCCGTCATGGCTCCCGCCGCTCAGGCCGGTTCCCTGACAGAAAAGTGGGGCGAGATGTTCAGCACCTTCTACGTTGTCTGATATTGCGCCAGGGTCTGCCGACACAGATCCTGGCATTTTTCCGCCACCTCCGGCGGATGGAGGATCTTTGCCTTGTCCCCAAAGCCGATGACCCAGCTCAGGAACATGGGAGACACCGCCACCCGCACGGTGAAGTGAAAATGCACGCCGTCCTCCTGGGGGATCAGCATGGTATCCTTCCCAAACCGGTCCACCACCACGTTCAGCAGGTCCCGGTGGAAGGACATTTTGACGTTCACCGTTTCCCCGGCAAACATCTGGAACAACCGGTTGGCGTGTTCATAGAGGGCCTGACCGGTGAGCTCCGGGCAGGGCTTCCGCGGCTCCGGCAGGAGCCGGATCTGACTCATCCGATCCACCCGGTAGGAGGTGATGCCGTGGCGGTCCGACAGGGCCAGAAGATAGCAGTTCTCGTTGTCCTGACACAGACCGTAGGGGCTGGCGGCGTATTCCCGGTCCCGGTAACGGCGGACAGCGCCGTAATCCCAGTCGAAATAGCGGAAAGCGATCTGTTTTCCCTGGGCAATGGCCTCCTGGATGGCGTCCACGTTGTAGTAAATGGACTCGTTCATGCTCTTGACCCGACCGGAAACCAGGACGTTGCGGCGCATCAGGCGGGCGTCGTGTTCGTTGCACAGGCTGCACAGCTTGGCGATCAGCTCCCGGGACTTTTTCTCTGTCAGGAAGCGGCTGGACTGGACCGCGTCGATGAGCAGCTTCAGCTCCGGCAGCTGGAAATTGCCGGAGGCGATGTAATAACCCCCGTTTTTTCCGGGAACGGAGAGAATGTCGATGTCAAAATCCGTCAAAGCCGCCACGTCGGCGTACACCGTCTTGCGGTCGCAGGAGATCCCGTGGTCCCGTTCCAGCATTTCCAGCAGTTCCGCCGCCCGCACCGGATGGCTGGCGTGGGAATTTTTCCGCAGATAGTCCAAAATATAGAGAATGCGCAGCCTTGGGTTGTCCGCTCCCGGCATTCTGATCGCCTCCCGTATTTTTATAGTACCATAAAGCTTGGCGAAAGAAGAATCGCTCCGCTTCTGCTATTATAGCACATCCGGGGCAAAAGAAAAGGAAAATTTGCGTTTTGCGCGGAAATGTGGTACAATAACTAAAATTCTTTCCCGGGAGGAAATCCGCCATGTATTTGGGATGCCATCTTTCCGCCGCCAAGGGAATGCGATCCATGGTTCAAACCGCCTGCTCCATCGGAGCGAATACCTTTGCCTATTTCACCCGAAATCCCCGGGGCAGCCGGGCCAAGCGGGAGGATCCTTTGGACATTCAAGCCGCCGGAGAGGTCCTGGCAGCCCTCTCCTTTGGCCCGCTGGTGGCCCACGGGTCCTATACCATGAACCTTTCCACGGCGGACCCGGAGGATCGGGCCTTCGCCGCGTCGGTGCTGGCGGAGGATCTGGCAAGGGTGGCGGCGCTTCCGGGAAATTTCTACAATTTTCACCCCGGCAGCCATGTGGGCCAGGGCACGGAGATTGGTATCGAACAGGTGGCGCAGGCCCTTCGGGCCGCCATGGCGCCGGACTACCCCGTGACGGTGCTGCTGGAAACCATGGCGGGGAAGGGCAGCGAGCTGGGGGGCCGCTTCGAGGAGCTGCGGGCCATTCTGGACGCCGTAGGCAGGAAGGATCTGGGAGTCTGCCTGGACACCTGCCACGTCTGGGACGCGGGCTATGACATTCAAAACCATCTGGACGCGGTTTTGGAGGCGTTTGACCGGATCATTGGTCTGGACCGGCTCAAGGCCCTTCATCTCAACGACTCCAAAAACCCTCTGGGCAGCCGGAAGGACCGCCATGCCCGCATCGGGGAGGGATATTTGGGCATCGAGACCTTCCGGGCGGTGGTACGCCACCCCGCACTCAAAGATCTGCCCATGATCCTGGAGACCCCCAACGAGCTTCCCGGATATCAGGCGGAAATAAAGCTACTCCGAGGATTGGACACAAAATCTTAAAGAAATCTTATAGAATCGTTTCTTGACAAATGGGAACCCAGTGTGTATGTTTAGGAAAAAGGAGGTGGGAGCGTGGAGCTGCTAAGGGAATTTGTCCGGTCCCTGACCCAAATGCCACAAAGTTATGTAAATGTCTATATGGCCCTTCTCCGCTACGCCGCTCCCATGCTGGCCTTGGTGCTGCTGCTGCGGTGTGCCGTGCCGCTGCTGAGCTTCCGGCGAGAGCCGGAGATTTGGGCGTGGCTCTGTATTCGGGGCGGGGAGAAACTGCCCATCACCCACTGGGAAAACGTCATCGGCAGGAGCAAGCTCAGCGATATCGTGATCTCCTTATCCACGGTTTCCCGGAACCACGCGGTGCTGACCCGGTATGACGACGGCAGCTGGACCATCTCGGATACCGCCTCCAGCGGCGGCGTGCGGGTCAATGGGCGGAAGGTGTCCATCTGCGCCCTGGAACCGGAGGATGTGATCTCCATTGGCGGCCTGGAAATGACCCTGGAGCCCATATCCCGGCAGCAGGAGCAGCGCCTTGCCCAGCTGCGCACCAAAGCCGCTTCAATTTGGAGCAGCCTGGGAAACGTGCTGCTGCTGTCCATTTTTCAATTTCTGATCGCGGTGTCCTACGCCATGGCGGGCGTGGAGCATATCGGTACGGTCCTGACGGGCTTTGCCGGGATCTTCCTGTGCCAGTGGATACTGCTGATCTTCTACTGCTGCATCCGCCGGGCGTCCTTTGAGGTGGAGACCGTGGCCTTTTTCCTGTGCACCATGGGCATGGCGGTGATCGCCGCCACGGTGCCGGAGGAGGCCGTCAAGCAGCTCATCGCTATGATCTTAGGCGTCGCGGTATTCCTGGGCGCCGGATGGTCCCTGCGGGATCTGGAGCGGGCCAAGAAGATCCGCTACCTGGCGGCCATCGCCGGGATCGGCTTCCTGCTCATCACCCTGGTCTTCGGCGTGACCTACAACGGCGCTCGGAACTGGCTGCGGATCGGCTCGCTGTCCATTCAGCCCTCGGAGCTGACCAAGGTCTGCTTCGTCTTTGTGGGAGCCTCCACCATGGACCGGATCATGAACAAGCGGAACCTGATCCTGTTTATCGCCTATTCCGCCCTTCTGTGCGTGTGCCTGGCGATCATGAACGACTTCGGCACCGCCCTGATTTTCTTCTGTGCCTTTTTGATCGTGGCCTACCTCCGCTCCGGCAGCATCGGTACCATCGCCCTGGCGATTTCCTCCCTGGTCTTTGCCGGAGTAGTGGCGGTGCGGATCGCCCCCCATGCTCTCCGGCGCTTTGCCATCTGGCGGCACATTTGGGAGGACACCATGGACGCCGGCTATCAGCAGACCCAGGCGCTGATGTGTATGGCCTCCGGCGGCTTCTTTGGCCTGGGCCCCGGCAAGGGCTGGATGAAATACCTCTTCGCCTCGGAATCCGACATGGTCTTCGCCACCGTCACCGAGGAATGGGGCCTGGTGATGGCGGTGCTGACCGTCTTGGCGGTGGTGGCTCTGGCCCTGTTCGCCCTTCGGTCCGCGGCGGTGAGCCGCAGCGGATTTTACACCATCGGCGCCTGCACGGCGGCGGGCATTTTGCTGATCCAGGTGATCCTCAACGCCCTGGGCACCGTGGATATCGTGCCCCTCACCGGCGTGACCTTCCCGTTTCTGTCCAACGGCGGCTCCAGCATGATCTGCACCTGGGGCCTTCTGGCCTTTGTCAAAGCGGCGGACACCCGGCAGAACGCCAGCTTTGCCGTGCCGCTGCACCGGAAGAGGGGGGACCAGGATGAATAGAATCGCCCGCCGGGCCCTGGCCCTGTTGCTGCTGACCTTCGCCCTGCTGTTCGGTCTGTGCTTTTTCCTGTGGGAATATGTGACCCAGGCCGGCCAGTGGGTGATGCACCCCGGCTCTCCCCATGTCTATGACGAAGGCCGCCTGGCCTCCGGGATCCTGACGGACCGGTCCGGGGAGCCCCTTTTGGACCTTTCCGGGGGCAGGACCTACCACAGCGACCCCCTGACCCGCCGCTCCACCCTTCACTGGCTGGGGGACCGGGAGGGGAACATCAGCACGCCCCTATATGGCTATTACGCCCTGACCATGACCGGCTACGACCTGGTCAACGGGCTGTACCACTACGGCTCCCAGCCCGCGCAGATGCGGCTGACCCTGTCCGCCCAGGTACAAAACGCCGCCCTGGAGGCCATGGACGGCCACCGGGGCACCATCGCTGTGTACAATTACAAAACCGGGGCGCTGCTGTGCGCCGTTTCCACCCCCACCTTCGATCCGAACAACGTGCCGGACATCGCCGGGGACACCACCGGGGCCTACGAGGGCGCTTACCTCAACCGGTTTTTGCAGGTCAGCTACGTTCCCGGCTCCATTTTTAAGATCGTGACCCTGGCCGCGGCTCTGGACAGCGTCCCGGACATTTTGGACCACACCTTTACCTGTACCGGGGTCTACGAGATGGAGGGTGGGGAAGTGACCTGCGAGCGGGCCCACGGGGAGCAGGATCTGGAAACCGCCTTCGCCAACTCCTGCAACTGCGCCTTTGCCCAGGTGATGGAGCTGCTGGGCGGCGACACGCTGGAGCGGTATGTGAAGCAGCTGGGCATTTTGGAGCCGGTCTCCTTTGACGGCTTCACCTCCGAATCGGGCAATTTCGACATTCAGAACGCCGCCCCGGTGCAGATCGCCTGGAGCGGTATCGGCCAGCACAAGGACCTGATCAACCCCTGCCGCTACCTTTCCTTTGTGGGCGCGGTGGCCAACGGGGGGGCCGGGGTGCTGCCCCACCTGGTGGACGGGGTGGAGCTGGGGGGCAGGGAGGTTTACACCGCCCGGACCCAGCGGGAGGATCGGATCCTCTCCATCCAGGTAGCCAAAACGCTCCAGGAATATA
>CANRQC010000118.1 GCA_947632695.1 uncultured Oscillospiraceae bacterium
ATAGGACTGAGTCCATTATACAAAAGAAAGGGAAAAGAGTCAAGACATTTGCTTAAGCCGTCAGCTTTTTCGATTTTGGGATTGCATTTTCCGCCTCCATCGTGTATAATACAAAGTGCCCGGGCGTAGCCCAGTTGGTAGGGCGCGACATTTGGGAGCGTGACACCGTGGGCTCATGATATTCCGGCGTCCTCCCGAAAACGCCTGACACACGGCGGCTTTTCGGTTATCCGGGCAACCTTAAAAACGCCGAAAACCGGCGGACGACCACATGAAATCCCACAGTTGCAGTTTTTGGTATAAAATTTTATAAAATCCGGGTGTAGCCCAGGGGTAGGGCGCTTGCCTTGGGAGCAAGAAGCCGCGCGTTCGAATCGCGCCACTCGGACCAACGCCTCCGGGACAGCTGTTCCGGAGGCGTTTTTTGCTATTTCTTTGTTTACTGCGGTGCAGATTTTGATCGGTCATGAGTGGTCGGTACGGGGCGCGAGGGGTCTAGGGCAGAGCAGTGTAGGTTTACAATTTTGTTGGGCATCAAAAACCAAACTTATGGTAATATAAAGCAGATTGCTCCCTTCGCTTTATTCGAGCTTCTTCAACTGTACGACCGTAATGCTCGCCCTCTGCAATTACGTTACCAGCTTCATCAAAAACAAAACCATAGATTTGGTAATTTAACTTGTTGGAGAAAATAAGATATGAAATAGCATCGGAAACGGTTCTTTCCGGAAGATTCAATTCTTGTGCAACTCTTTTGTGGGTCTTTACAGGCCAAGGCTGGGCAGGTAACTTGTTATAAACCCGTTCTATTATTTCGTCAGAAAGACCAAACTCCCTTAATAGCGCGCTTTCTGACCATAGTAGTTTGTTTCTTGCCTGTATAGCTTGTATAGAGTTTATATTATATTTTCCAGCGACGTATCTGAAAACTGTTGAATAAAAAGCGGCCGTTGGTTTTTTGGTTCGGGAAAAACAACTTGAATCAACTTCGAACAGATCTCGAATACTTTTTACAACCTCGTCCTTTGTATATTTTTCAGTGTCAAATTCAACTAGTGCTTTTTCAGAAAAAGCAAAAGATCCCAACAATCTAGATATAGTAATAAATAGTACAATCTGCCTATAGTATTTGTGAAGCCTGAAAAGACTACCTGGGATACTTGATTTTAATTCTGTTAAATACTTATCAGTTTTGATAAGAAGTATAGCAATTGGAACCCACACATTCAAATCGACTGTTGTGGAAAACACCTTTTCATACTTTTGGTTATCACGCATAAATTTTTGCTTCAGCGATGTTGCAACATAAGGGTTTTTGTATATGAGGCAAATAAAACCGGCCGATAAAGCCAACGGTGATATTATTGAACTATCTGGAACTCCTTGGTTTTGATAATAATTTGTCTTACGCTCATAATAGATGTGGTTAGCTTTTAGTATTTCTTCGATATCAATCTGGATTCTATCCGTAGCGCGCAAGGCCGTTACATTTACATTAGTTTGGTTGTTTGTTGCATAGATTATTTTGTCATTAGTTTCTTTGTCAGAACAAATAAGAATTTTTATTAACACAGAGCGCAAATCTGATTCGACTGGCAAACCAGTTATTCTACCTGAAAAGTAATTAAAAATAGATTCGGAAGTCTGTAACCCATTTACAATTTGAACATCGGAAATAGTAATGATATTTCCAATGATATAAGCACTAGTTCCAATAATCGTAATTCCATTATTCAACCACCAAAAGTTGGGCTCAGAACTACTGGCTAATGTTTTTTGAATATCATTATTGACGGGGTTTAGTCCTAAATAATCTCTAACATTAGATTCAAATAGGCGCTTATTAAGATTCCCTTTTGAATCTAGGAGAAAATCATAATACTTCTTCAACGATGCAAGAACGATATATTGCCCATCCTGATTAATGCATTGTTCGAAGACTAAATCTGTACTATTACTGGCTTGTTCTCTGTATCGTGCTAGTAACTTACTATTACCCCAAAACTCAAAGCTAACATTGCACCCGCTAAATGAATCAATGCAAATTGCCTCAGCCTGATCTGCCTTGGCTTGGATATTTGGCTCTATCGTTTCATCACCACGACAGGCGTATATCAGATGCAAATCAAATTTCACCAAGGAAGTCGCAAGACGCTTGTATGTGGATATGAACATGTCTCTTTTTCTAAGTATTTCTTCATTGTATTCTGTAAATTTTGATGAGGGTATACTGAAATCAAATAACTGGATAAGGCTGGGAATCATTGTCGTAATCGGTGCTTGCTTAAAAGAATCATCATGCTTACAAGTGAAAATAAATACTTCTAGCTCCGCATTTGATCTTGGCCAATAATCTTTTGGGATACTTTCTGCCAGGTGGCCATTCACGATTATGTAGAATCCATCAATTCCGCCATCATTTCGACCATCAACCGAGCCTTGTAATAATTCTTCTTTCGAGAAAGCATAATCCTTTAATACTTGTTCAGTAGAAAAGAACTCAAATACTTCATCTGGTTTTGTGGATGGATTCCCAATAGAGATGTATTGATCTAAAATGCTGTCAAGTAGGGTTAAATCATTTTTCGCCATAAGCTATCTCTCTTTCTACGATTCCAAAAAGTTGTAAAGTACTTCAAGACCTCATAGCAGATTCTTCTAAAATGTCTTGATTCGACTAATGGCAATTTCAAAATTTTGGCTTCTTTCTAATTATACTGAATTCGACGTGCGTTTTCAATACAAAACACAAATATTAGTGGAATTCATGCAAATTCAAAACCTTCATATTTCGTGTATTATATTGTTGTCCGCTGACTGTTTGAACCTTGATTTGAATATAAAAAGGAGCGAATTTTCTTGAAAAACCGCTCTATATCAGTATCTATTCACTTATTTGTGGGATAAAAAGAGACAAACAGGCTTGTTTCAGCTTGTTTGTCTCTTTTTGCAAATTTGCGCGGCGGCGAGCTTTCGGGACGTTGCTTATTCTTCTCTTTCGCCCCACTTGGCGCTACCGTCCAGAATCTCCAGCATGATCCTGGCGCCGAGTTGGAATCCACTGACGAACACCGCGCACTCGTTGACGTCGTTCAGCTCCGACTGATTGTCCCGCAGCTTTTCCAGCACCTCTTTCGCCTTTTCTGAGAGCTGCGGCGCCAGCTCTTCTTCGTTCTGCTGGATCAGCCTACCCAGGTGCCATAGGCGGCTGCCCTTCTCTACGCTCCGCTCGCAGGGTGCCACGTTGCCATACCACAATTCTTCCAGAATCTTCATCTCATACCTCCGCATAATAAGAGGGCGGCTCCGCGTCGGTCATCCCCGACACAAAGTCGCCCTCGGTTTTCATTTGCTCCGCCGCCTTCAGCGTGTGTTTAACGATCAGCAGCTCAATATACGTCCGCTCGTCGTATTCATTCGGTACGCCGTGGATCATGATCTCCCGCATAACGGCGCCCATGATCCCACCGGCGCCGTACTTCCCGCCGCCGCCCTCGCCGCGGTACAGTTCCTCAATGCTTATCCGTGCCATTTCCGCGCCTCCTTTGCAGCACAAACACATACCACAAAGAAGACCGAAAGTCAAGAGAAAACTCACTAAAAAATTAGAACGTCGGGATAAATTCTGTAATTTATCGAATAAACCCATGTAGTGCCATTTTAACTGGCTCAATATCCATTACGCTATCCTTCATTGTTTGCTGGTACAAGTGGCGTTCGATTCCCAGAACATGATGTGAATAAGGAGTACCCTCAAACCATTTTTCAAAGCACCTTATGAAATCTGGGGATTCTTTTTTACTCCCATAGACGCCGATGATAAAAAGTTTCTCCACAAAAGATATATATTCATTTTCATGGTGCATGAAAAAGTCTTGGCTTCTTTCGTTAAAGCCGAAATAAAGGGAGGAAGGATTTCCGCAATACATCGGAACAAGCAGAATTACTTTTTCATAGCTTTCAAAGCTGCTGTAAAGACGGTAAACATCATCGTCTCGATATCGGCATTGTGTTTTGAAACACTCATAACTACAATTACTGCACCCGTGTGTGTTCAAATCCTTATAATAAATCACTTCATCTTGCGGTGTCTTTATAAAATCAATGATCTGAGCGCAATTACCAATTTCTCTTGCTGAGAAAGAAATAAAGAGTTTCATATCACACCTCGTTAAATGCCGATTTACCAGGCAGACTTGGCTGCCTTTCAATAAATTGTATCACAAAATCATGAATAAATCTACCAACGCCTCCGGGGGAGCTGTTCCGGAGGCGTTTTTTGCTATTTCTTTGTTTACTGCGGCGCGGATTTTGAATTACCTTTATCCGTTAATCGCTTCTTTAATCTTTGCTATATTCCAATAACATTTTCCATTGCCAGCAAAATAATAAGCAGGAATATGTACTCCGTAACGTTTTATACAATCAGGGCATTTACTTTTGTCTACATTCGCATAGTTATAGATTACAACAATTTTTAAATTGTCTCTTACTGCCTTTTCGCATTCGTATTCTATATAACTTCTATTATCCACGCTGTAATATCTGGAACAAGTTCCCCAATTGTAAGAGGAGCAATATCTACAAGCACCTTTCGTTAGATTCTTTGTATTCGCGCCTACGATTAAAACAAAAGTTTTTGATCCGTTCAATCGTTCTGCCAACGATTTTTTAATTGTACATGGCAAACTGGTATCTCTCGACTGCATTAAATCATGAGCGTCTGAAAAATTCAGCGCACGCCATTCGCAATCATTCCATTCTCTTAGCTTATCAACAATTTCCTTGTCACCTGTCCAATCTGCTGCAATATACGTCCTTGTTCTGTATAGCACTTAAATCACCCCTTTCGCTTTATAACTTAATATTTTTCATTGCTTCGGATACAACCACTATTTTGACGTGGCCCTGTATCCGGTTTTTATTTTCTACAAGTGTCTGTTTAATCAATTCGAAAGATTCTTGATAACTTAACCCAGCCCTTGAACGCCCTGTACCGAATAATGGGATATACATCGGATAGCCTTGTCCAAAATTGTCATAAATCTTCAATAGTTCAATCAAAGCCGTTTTGATCTCTTCTCTTGTCGAGTGTGCATTATTCCTTTCATCGAACGCTGCGGTAGCGACCAAATAAAATGCTGCTTTTCCAATATCAATAATAACGGTAGTTCCTATTTCATAACAGTCTGCTTTTCCGTTTTTGGTTTTTGATTTATCGAATGGCATCTTCCCTTGACAATTTAAGCTTTCTACAATTCTGCTGTCAAGATCTGTTACGCTTTTTCCACTTCTTACCCACCTAATAAGCCATTGGCCGTGCAGTGTATTTTCGGAAACAAGGGGTGTTCCTTCTGTTTCCAGTTTTGTAGACACATGAGTATCGAAAGCGGTATTTACCGGTATAACGACAATGTTTTTTATAGTTCTGCTACGATTTTCAAATGCAAACTTAAATATATCACCTTCAATGATTTCTATCGAATTGCTCCCATTGCTCCAGATGACCGCATTTTTGTTATCAATCGCAACATTATCTTTCTTAACTGCTTCAATAAACGCTCTTGTCAAAAACATTGAGATATCGTCACCTTCGGGTCCGTTGGTAAGAACCGATCCTGCCAGTTGACTTACATCAGCCATGAGGTCATCGTATCTATGAGCATCAATATTATCCGCAAGGAAATCCGAAAAACCTTCTGCCGTTTTTTCAGTTATATTAAGCATAGACAGTGCATTCCGCATCGCCGACGGCACATCGTCCTTTTGGGTTAATAATCTGCTCACTCTTGATTTATTTAATTCTAATAATTCCCCGTTTTTATCCTTCACATTACCCGCCGTAACAAACGGGGCAAATAATTCGCGTGTAAAATCCTCATTAGATACTCTTCTGTTTATAGCATACTTTTTCATTGTCAATATGTAAGATGCCATATTAAATCGCAAAATGTTCGCCTCTTTCTATCATAACTATATCGCAACTTTATAGCAACTGTGCCGGAACGACTTTTCTCTCCAATTCCATTACAATGAAACCGAAAGAACCGACTTCTACATTATACCATATCTTGACACATTTTTCCACAGTAGATGTAGGATTGTCTGTTCAAAAATATTCGAATTGGAGGAATGTAAATTGAAAAATACTAAAATTTGTGGTATAATAAAATCAAGCCGTACTGGGCTCAAAGATGAACCATAGTCAATAAAGTGGACAAGTAAAATTCTGAAAGAAAATGGATTCAGCCTGGTTTGGGGGCAGGCCATG
>CANRQC010000119.1 GCA_947632695.1 uncultured Oscillospiraceae bacterium
TCATGAATCCGCAGGCCGCCCCCCGCTCGCAGGCGTAGTAGGCGTAGCCCTTCTGGGACTTCCGCTTGAGGATCCCAGCCCCGCACTTGGGGCACCGGCCCGGCATCCGCTCCACCAGGGGCTTGGTGTTTTTGCACTCCGGATAGCCGGGGCAGGCGAGGAATTTGCCGAACCGACCGGTTTTGATCACCATTTTCCGCCCGCACAGCTCGCAGACCTCGTCGGTCTCCTCGTCGGGCACCTTGAGACGGACCCCCTCCAGGGCGGTCTCCGCGTCGGTCAGCTCCTGATGAAAGCCCTGGTAGAACTCGGCCAACAGATTTTTCCAGTCCCGTTTGCCCTCCTCCACCTCGTCGAGCTTCTGCTCCATGTTGGCGGTAAACTCCACGTCGATGATGTCCTGGAACCGATCCATCATCAGTCCCGTGACCACCTCGCCCAGGGGGGTGGGGGAGAGGCGCTTGTCCTGCTTTACCACATACTCCCGGTCTTCGATCACGGAAACAGTGGTGGCGTAGGTGGAGGGACGGCCCACCCCTTTTTCCTCCATGGCCTTGATCAGCGTGGCCTCGGTGTACCGGGCGGGCGGCTGGGTAAAGTGCTGTTCCTTTTCAATTTTGGAGGCCGTGGCGTGTTCTCCCTCGGCCAGATCCGGCAGGGGAGAGCCCACCGCCTCGTCCTCGTCGTCCCGGCCCTCCTCGTAGACGGTGAGGAAGCCCGGGAATTTCACGCTCTGATGGCTGGCCCGGAAAATGTGACCCGCGCAGGAGGCGTCGATGGAGGTGGTGTCGTAAACGGCGTTGGCCATCTGGGTGGCCAGGAATCTGCTCCAGACCAGCTTGTAGAGCCGGTATTGATCGTAGGTCAGGGAGCTTCGGATGGCCTCCGGCTCCAGCTCCACATGGGTGGGGCGGATGGCCTCGTGGGCGTCCTGGGCGGTGGATTTGGTCTTGAATACATGGCGCTTGCCATAGTAGTAGCTGCGCCCATACCGATTTTCGATAAAGTCCCGGGCGGCGTCCATGGCCTCGTCGGACAGGCGCAGGGAGTCGGTCCGCATATAGGTGATCAGGCCCAGGGTGCCCTGGCCCTCCACGTCCACGCCCTCGTAGAGCTGCTGGGCCAGCACCATGGTCTGCTTGGGGGTCATGTTCAGCTTCCGGGAGGCCTCCTGCTGCAAGGTGGAGGTGGTGAAGGGCGGGGCGGCGGTGCGCTTTTTCTCGGCCCGCCGGACCTTGTCGATGGTAAACTCCTTCCCGGTGATGTCGTCGATCACGCCTTGGACCTGCTCCTCGTTTTCCAGCTCCCGCTTTTTGTCTTCCCCGTGGTAGTGGGCCACAAAGGAGCCGGGCTTACCCACCCGGTGGAGCGTCACGTCCAGCGACCAGTATTCCCGGCTCTGGAAGGCGCGGATCTCCTTCTCCCGGTCCACCACCAGCCGGGTGGCTACGCTTTGGACCCGCCCGGCGGAGAGCCCCCGGCGGATCTTTTTCCACAGCAGGGGAGAGAGCTGATAGCCCACGATCCGGTCCAGGATCCGCCGGGCCTGCTGGGCGTCTACCAGGGAGTAGTCGATGCCCCGGGGCGCCTGAATGGCCTCCCGCACTACCCGCTGGGTGATCTCGTTGAAGGTGACCCGGCGGGTCCGGTCGTCGGGCAGGTCTAACAGCTCCTTGAGGTGCCAGGAGATGGCTTCCCCCTCCCGGTCCGGGTCGGTGGCCAGGTAGACCATGTCCGCCTGGGACGCGGCCTTTCGCAGATCCTCGATGATGTTTTCCTTCCCCTCCAGGGGCAGGTACTCCGGGGTGAACCCGTGTTCGATGTCCACCCCCAGGGTGCTTTTGGGCAGATCCCGGAGATGGCCCATGCTGGCCTTGACGGTGTACTCCGGGCCCAGATATTTTCCAATGGTCTTCGCCTTGGAGGGCGATTCCACAATTACCAGATTCGCAGGTCTTGCCATGATATCCTCCTGAGTTCCTTAGTTCTGGGGTAAGCAGGGGGCCACCCGGGGACCGGGGAGCCGGCGGACGCGCTTTTTGATCTCCAGCGTGATCAGCGCGGCCTGAACGGTCCCGGCGGGGAGTCCGGCGGCGGCGATAAGCTCGTCCACCGGCATCTCGCTTTGCACCAGGGCCAATACCTTCCCTTCCGTCTCGGTCAGAGGGGGCAGGGACGGAGCGGTTTCACTATACGGCGGAGAAACTTCCTTGTCAATGGATTTTTTGTCGTTTTTCTCCTGGGTATTCAGAGTTTTTTTCGGAAGCTGCGGTTCCTGGGCCACCCGCAGGGCGGCGGGGACCTCCGAGATCAGGGATGCCGACCCATTCCGTCTCAAATGGGGGAACTGAGCCTGGTACTCGCTGATTACGTCCTCCCCGCAGGTGACGGCGATGGCCCCCTCCCGCAGCAGGGCGTTGGAGCCGGCGCAGCTCTCCACATCCACATTTCCCGGCACCACGAACACGTCCCGGCCCTGGTCGGCGGCCAGCCGGGCGGTGATCAGCGCGCCGCTTTTCGCCGGCGCTTCCACCACCAGCACTCCGTGGCACAGTCCGCTGAGGACCCGGTTCCGCCGGGGGAAGTGCCACCGCTCCGGGGGAGAACCCGGCGGAAATTCGCTGAGCAGGCACCCCCGCTCCGCGACTTCCTGAAAAAGCGCCCGGTTCTGTTTGGGGTAGACCCGGTCCGCGCCGGTGCCCAGTACCCCCACGACGATACCGCCGGCGGTCAGCGCGCCTTCCGCCGCCATGCCGTCCACCCCTTGGGCCATGCCGCTGACCACGATGCCGCCCTGAGAGGACACCTGGTAGCCCATCCGTTTGGCGGTGCCCAGACCATAGAGGGAGGCGGACCGGGTGCCCACAATGGCCACCGTGGGCGCCGCGTCCCAGTCGGGCAGCGTCCCCCGGTAGTACAGCACCATGGGCGGATCGGGGATATTTTTGAGTCGAGTCGGGTATGCCCCGTCCCGAAATGTCAACAGGGCCAGCCCCTTTTTCGAACACTGCTCCAGAATTTTACCGGCCTCGTCCAAATCCTTCCGGGCCAGGGCCTGACCGGTCTCCTCCGGCAGCTTCGGCGGCAGATCCCGCTCCCCGGCGCCAAATAGGGCCTCGGGGTCGCCGAAGCGTTCCAGCAGCGCCATCCGGCCCCTGTCCGAGACCCCGGGAAGCTGGGAAAACCATATCCAGTGGAGCAGCATACCCTTTCCCTCGTTTCTCTATCTTTGAACCATCTGCCAGGCGATAATGGCCGCGGCAGCGGCGGCGTTTAGGGATTCACAGTTGGACTGCATGGGAATGACCAGCAGCCGGTCGGCCTGGCGGATCAGCTCCGGCCGGACGCCCCGGCCCTCGCTGCCGATGACCACCGCCATCTGCCCCAAGGGGGCCTGGCGGATATCCTGGGCGTCCACGCCCAGGGCGGTGACCCCCAGGGGGATCCCCGCCGCCCGGCAGGCACCCCGGGCCTGGTCCCAGCCGCAGATCACAGGCGTTTTGCGGAACACCGCCCCCATGCTGGCCCGGACGGTCTTGGGCCCATAGGGGTCCGCGCAGCCCTCCAGCAGAGCGACCTCCACCTGGAAGGCGTCCGCCGTCCGTAAAATGGTGCCCAAATTTCCCGGGTCCTGGATCCCATCCAGCAGCAGCATCCCCGGCTTGGGGACGAAGGGGGGATTTTCCGGCTTCCGGCACAGAAACACCGCCCCTTGAGGGCTTTCCTGCCCGGAGAGGGAGGCAAAGACCTCCTCGCTGACCCGCAGCACCGGAATTTCGGGGGAAAGTTCTACTTCCACGCCCTCCGCCAGGACGGCCAGCTCCACCTGCCCCCACCGGGCCGCTTCCGATAGCAGCTTGGTGCCCTCCCCGGCGAACAGACCGGCCTCCGCCCGCTCCCGGCGGGAGGACAGCAGACGGCGCACCCGCTGCAACGCGGGATTTTTCCGGGAGGTGATCCGGGTTTCGCTCACAGGGCCTGCACCGCCTTGAGGGCCTTGGTGTCCCCCAAGGCCACCATCACGTCCTCCTTTTCCAGGGTGAAATCCGCCCCGGGGGCCACGTTGATGCTCCCATCCCGCTTGACGGCGATGATGTTCAGCCGCAGCTTGGCCCGGACGTTCAGCTCCTTTAGGCTCTTGCCCTGCCAGACCCGGGGGGCGGGAATTTCAATGATCCCATAGTCCGGGCTCAGCTCAATGTAATCTAGCACGTTGTGGCTGGAAAGACTCCGGGCCAGCCGGTTGGCGCCCTCCTGCTCGGGGATCAGCACCTGGTCGGCCCCCAGCTTTTGCAGCACCTGGCGGTGGGTCTCGTCGTAGGCCTTGCACACCAGATAGGGGACGCCCAGCTCCTTGAGGTTCATGGTCGCCAGCACCGAATCGGCCAGGCTGTCGCCGATGGCGACGATGGCGCAGTCAAACTGCCCCACCCCCAGGGCCTGGAGCACCTCCTTGTCCCGGGCGTCGCCCACCACGGCCTGGGTGACCTCGTTGCTCAGATGCTGCACCAGATCGGCCTCCCGGTCCATGGCCAGCACCTCGCAGCCCAGCTCGCATAGCTTTTTCGCGGCCTCGGCGCCGAACCGGCCCAGGCCCACCACAATAAAGGAACGCATTGTCTTCTCTCCTATCCGATCAGCAGATTGGTCTGGGCGTACCGGAAGCGGGACTCCGCCCGGTTGCCCATCAGGAAGCCCAGGCTCAGGGTCAGCACCCCGACCCGGCCGAAGTACATATAAAGAATAATCAGGCACTGGCACCAGCCGCCCAGATGGGGCGTGCCCCCGGCGGTGAGCCCCACCGTCGCCAGGGCGGACACCGCCTCGTAGGCGGCGTCGGTGAGGGAGAAGCCGGAACCGGCGCTGATGAAGATTGCGCCCACCATGGCCAGGGCCAGCATCAGGCAGGCCAGGGTGGTGGCGTCCATTACCTTGCCCTCGGGGACGGTGCGGCGGAACACGCACACCGTGTCCCTGCCCCGGGCCCGGGACCAGACGAAGAGCACCAGCACCGCCGCGGTGACCACCTTCATGCCGCCGGCGGTGGAGCCGGAGGCCCCGCCGATGAGCATCAGCACCATGCTCACAGCCTTCCCGGCGTCGGTGAGGTTCCCCTGGTCGATGGAGGCAAAGCCGGCGGTGCGGGTGGTGACGCTTTGGAAAAAGCCGTTGAGAATCTTCTGCCAGACGGGCATGGGCCCCAGGGTGGCGGGGTTGTTCCACTCCAGCAGGCACACGGCCCCCGCGCCGAATAGCACCAGCGCCAGGGAGATCAGCAGCACCAGCTTGGTGTAGACGCTGAACTTGCGGAAGGAGTGGACCGTGACCACCTCCTGGCAGACAAAGAAGCCCAGCCCGCCGATAACGATCAGCGCCATCAGCACGGTGCATACCACCCAGTCGCCGTTAAAGGAGATCATCCCCGCGCCCTCCGGCAGGACCTGGCCGAAGATGTCGAAACCTGCGTTGCAGAAGGCGGAAACCGCGTGAAACACGCCCCACCAGGCGGCCTGCCGCCATCCAAACTGGGGCAGGAACCGGAAAAACAGCACCAGCGCCCCCGCGCCCTGGACGGTCAGGCTGCTCCACAGCACCCACTGCTGCAAATGGACAATGCCGGACATCTCGTCCATACTCAGGGCCTGGGCCATCAGCATCCGCTGCCGCAGGCCCACCCGCCGGCGCAGGAGGAACACCACCAGGGAGGCGGCGGACATGAAGCCCAGCCCGCCGATCTCGATCAGCCCCAGAATGACCCCCTGCCCAAACAGTGACCACTGGATGCCGGTGTCGAACAGCACCAGCCCGGTGACGCAGGTTGCGGAGGTGGAGGTGAACAGGGCGCTTAAAAATCCGCAGCTCTTCCCCCCGGCGGAGGCGGCGGGCAGGGTCAGCAGCGCCGCGCCCATCAGGATCAGCGCCAAAAAGGCCAGCGCGATCAGCTGGGTAGGCGCCAGCCGGGTGCGCCGTCGGGGGTAGGAAAACAGACCGGCCATAGGCCCTCCTTTCCGGGGAAACGGCTTTTAAGTCCGTTTTCTCTGGATAAACTTACCAAAAAGGCATAACTAACTTCTTATTATACCAGCTTTCCCCGGTATTTCAAGGGGCTTGCGCCAAAATTTCCCGCTCGTCTTGTAGCATTACAATTGATGTGAGACCGAATAGCTAGAAAAAGGCGATTGAGTTTGTTAGAATAAAGTCACCACAAC
>CANRQC010000120.1 GCA_947632695.1 uncultured Oscillospiraceae bacterium
TGCATGGATACATTTTTGGAAGAACAGCAAGCAAATCCGCTGTCCGTACACAGCGGAAAAATGACCATCCTCCACGCTGCGGAGAACGGTCATTTTTGTTCGTGGGATAGTCCCACACCCTTACTTTTGTTATTGAACTGCTCCCGTTCTTTTTTCATCTTACTGTTGTCATGGTTGTGTAGATGTATCATTCAAAGAGCAAAGAGAAGGCCTGAGATGTGCGCCGGGTCGATTTTACATCCATTTTACATAAGCACGATAGAGGATTTGATATTCCGGCGCTATCATATAGTTGTGACCTGAAAGGGAACAAAAATCATTCAAAGGAGAATTTCAAAATGAAGAAAGTATTTTCACTCATGCTTGTAGCGGTTTTGGCGATCTCGATGCTTGCCGGATGCTCCGGCTCCAAAAAGGGCGGCACCGTCAACACGGACGGCTCCACTTCTATGGCGGACGTGATGGGCGCGCTGACCGAAGCGTTTAAGGAAAAAGAACCGGACATCACCGTCAACTACTCCGGCACCGGTTCCGGCTCCGGCATCAGCGGTGTGCTGGACGGCACCTGCGACATCGGCCTAAGCAGCCGTGAACTGAAGCAGGAAGAAGTGGATCAGGGCGCGGTGGCCCATGTGGTGGCGCTGGACGGCGTGGCGGTTGTGGTGAACCCGAAGAATACCGTAACGGACCTGACCACAGAACAGATCGCGGATATTTTCACTGGGAAGATCACGAACTGGTCTGAGCTTGGCGGTGCGGATGCGCCCATCGCGGTCTATGGACGTGAGGACGGCTCCGGGACGCGCAGCGCCTTTGAGGAAATTGTGGGCGTGGAAGGCGCCTGCGTCTATACCAATGAATACGGCTCCACCGGCGATGTCATCGGTAACGTCGCTTCCAATGAAAACGCCATCGGCTACGCCTCCCTCTCCGCCGTGGACAGCAGTGTCACCGCTGCAAAGGTGAACGGTGTGACGCCCAGCGAAGCCACCGTCAAGGACGGGAGCTATACCATCCAGCGCCCCTTTGTGATGGTCACCAAGGACGGCGTGGAACTCTCTGAAGTAGCACAGGCATTCCTGGACTTTGCATCCAGCGAGGAAGCAGCAGAGTACATTACCGCAGCCGGCGCTGTGTATCCGAACTAATATGAAAAAGGCAAAATTAAAAGCGGTAGAGAGGGCCATGCAGGTCCTCTTTACCCTATGCGGACTGGTGGCAGTAGGGTTCGTCCTGCTCATCACCATATATCTCGTGATCTCAGGGATTCCGGCAATTCGGGAAATTGGCCTTTTCCAGTTCCTTTTCGGAAAGACCTGGGCGGCGAGCCAAGATCAGTATGGGATTCTCCCGTTGATCCTTACATCCATATACGGAACTGCCGGAGCCATCATCATCGGCGTACCTATCGGCTTTTTCACGGCGGTATTTCTCGCCAAAGTCGCGCCAAAAAAGGTGGCGAATGTCGTTCGCCCGGCGGTCAGTCTGCTGGCAGGTATTCCATCGGTGGTCTACGGTCTGGTGGGAATGTGCGTTCTGGTTCCGGCGCTTCGCAGCTGGCTCCATCTGCCTGCCGGAGACAGCCTTCTTGCGGCAATCATTGTACTGGCAATCATGATCCTGCCCTCCATCATCTCTCTTTCGGAGACGGCGCTGGAAGCGGTGCCAAGAGAGTATGAGGAAGCATCCCTGGCCCTGGGTGCAACAAAGCTGGAAACCTATTTCCGCGTTTCCGCTCCTGCGGCGAAAAGCGGCATCGCCGCGGCGGTGGTGCTGGGAATCGGACGAGCCATCGGAGAAGCCATGGCCATTATGATGGTGGCGGGAAACGTGGCAAATATGCCGGCTCTTACGAAATCGGTGCGATTTCTTACCACCGGTATCTCCATTGAGCTGAACTACTCCCAGGACGGAAGTTTACAACGGCAGGCGCTGTTTTCCATCGGGCTTGTGCTGTTCCTCTTTATCATGCTGATCAACGCCTTTTTGAACTTGGTTTTGAAACGGGAGAAGGAGGCTTAAATGAGACGAAAAATCTATGAAATCATAGGCCGTGTCCTTCTGTACGGGTGTGCGGCGATCACCGCGGGACTGCTCCTGTTTCTGATTGGATACATCCTGTTTCGGGGGATCGGCGGGATCAACTGGCGGTTTTTATCCACCGCTGAGAGCGTCATCAATGGTACGGTGGGCATTCTTCCGGCCATCAAAAATACGCTTTTTGTCATTATCGTATCTCTGATTGTAGCGCTTCCCCTGGGCGTTGGTGCGGCGGTCTATCTCACCGAATATGCCCGGAACCGGCGCTTTGTAACGGCGATTGAGTTTGCCTCCGAAACGCTGGCGGGGATACCCTCTATCATTTACGCGCTTGTGGGCGTCATTATCTTCTGCACAGCTCTGAAACTGCAAAAAACGCTGCTGGCTGGTTCCCTGACTCTGGTGATGATGATTCTGCCAACCATTATACGATCCACGCAAGAGAGCTTGAAAACAGTACCCCAGTCTTATCGGGAGGGTGCGCTGGGCCTAGGGAGCGGAAAATGGCACATGATCCGCACGGTCGTGCTGCCGTCCTCCATTGACGGGATCGTCACGGGATGTATTCTCGCCGTGGGCCGTGTGGTGGGAGAAAGCGCCGTACTGATGTATACCGCCGGAATGAGTATGGCGATGCAGAGCTTCTCCATTGACCGGCTGGCAGGCGCATCGGGCGCCACGCTCACCGTTGCGCTTTATCATTACGCCAAAGAAAACGCGGATTTCGCGGTTGCTTTTTCCATTGCGACCATTTTGCTGATCCTGACGGTCATCATCAATTTTTCCGCGAGCTTTCTCGGCAAGAAACTGAGGAGGAGTTGACCTATGGCTGAAACCATTCTTTCCGCAAGGAACCTTGACTTTTATTACGGGGAAACCCACGCGCTGAAGAATATCAGCCTGGATATTCCCGAACACAATATCACGGCGCTGATCGGGCCGTCCGGCTGCGGAAAATCCACGTTCCTGCGTACCATCAACCGAATGAACGACCTGATCGAAGGGGTAAAAGTGACCGGTTCTCTTACCTATCGCGGTCAGGAGATTTATGCACCGGGTCTGGATGTAACGGCTCTCCGCAAGAATATCGGCATGGTATTCCAGAAGCCCAACCCGTTTCCCATGTCCATCTACGACAACGTGGCTTACGGTCCGCGGACCCACGGGATCCGGGCCAAGCCCCGGCTGGACGAGATCGTGGAGCGATCCCTGCAGGACGCCGCCATTTGGGACGAAGTAAAGAACCGGCTGAAAAAGAACGCGCTGGGCCTCTCCGGCGGTCAGCAGCAGCGGCTGTGTATCGCCCGCGCCCTGGCGGTCAAGCCGGATGTCCTGCTCATGGATGAGTCCACCTCGGCGCTGGACCCGATTTCCACTTCCAAGATCGAGGATCTGGCGATGGAACTGAAAAAGGACTACACCATCGTCATCGTCACCCACAATATGCAGCAGGCGGTGCGCATCTCGGACCGAACGGCATTCTTCCTTTTGGGGGAGCTGATAGAATACGGAGACACAGAGAAAATGTTCTCCCAGCCGGAGGACAAGCGAACCGAGGATTACATCACAGGGAGGTTTGGTTAATGAGAACACGATTTGATGAGCAGCTGAACGCGCTCAATCAGGAACTGATTCGGATGGGTGCGTTGTGCGAGGAAGTAATCTCCCTGGCAGCTTCCGCCCTCATTCAAAAGGACGATGCCCTGGCAGCAAAGATTGCGCCGCTGGACCATGAGATCGATGAAAAAGAGCGGCAGATCGAATCCATCTGCCTGCGGCTGCTGCTCCAGCAACAGCCGGTAGCGCGGGATCTGCGGCAAATATCCGCTGCCCTGAAAATGGTAACGGATATGGAGCGGATCGGGGATCAGGCGGAGGACGTTGCAGAAATCTTGCCGTTTCTGAACGGAAGAACACTTCCAGAGCATATAGAGATCCGGGAAATGGCAAAAGCAACGATCAAGATGGTAACAGACAGCGTGGATGCCTTTGTAAAACAGGATACTTCTATAGCAGAAGATGTCATTACGTCTGATAACATTGTGGATGATTATTTTATTGAGATCAAAAACAGCCTGATCTCTTTGATCGCGCAAAATCCTAGCGAGGGTGAATATGCCCTTGACCTTTTGATGGTGGCAAAATATTTTGAACGGATCGGAGATCACGCCACGAATATTGCCAGGTGGGTACTTTTTTCTGTTACTGGAGAGAAAACCATACCGCAGGAATTCGATTGAAAAGAACACGGATCATGATATAATATACTGGGATTTTGAACGAAAATCTTCACGATTTGTTTCGCTCTACCCTGTGGAAAGGAAGTGGTTACTATGATTTTTTGCGTTGAGGATGACAACGGAATCCGTGATTTAATGATATATACCTTAAACTCCGCAGGATTTGAGGCAAAGGGTTTTCCAGATGGAGAGTCATTTTACGAGGCGCTTTCCGAATGTGAGCCTGAGTTGATCCTTTTGGACATCATGCTCCCCGGCGAGGACGGTATCAGTATTTTGAAAAAACTGCGGGCGGAGGGTAATCAAGTGCCGGTCATCATGGCTACTGCAAAAGGAACCGAGTATGATAAGGTAATCGGACTTGATCTCGGTGCCGATGACTATCTTGCAAAGCCCTTTGGCATGATGGAGCTGGTATCGCGGGTAAAAGCACTTTTGAGACGCACTCGTCCGATGGAAGGCCGAGAGCTTCTTTCGCTTGGCGGAATACAGATGGACACAGTGCAGCATATTGTCCTGTCAGACGGAAAACGTGTGGAGCTGACCTTTAAGGAATATGAATTGCTCCGCAAATTTATGGAGAACCCCGGAAAGGCGTTCACGAGAGATCAGCTTCGTGTTAGCGTTTGGGGAGATGAATATGCCAGCGAAACACGGACTGTGGATGTTCATGTGGGCACCCTGCGAACCAAGCTGGGCCGCTGCGGAGATTATATTAAAACCGTCCGTGGCGTTGGGTATCGTTTGGAGGCAGGAAAATGACAAAGCGAATTTTCAGATCCATCTGTTTTGTGGCAATCGCGGTTTTCCTCGCATCCGTGGCGCTCTTTCTCTGTGTGCTTTATGATTATTTTGGAAATGTCCAGAAAAATCAGCTGAAAACGGAAACGGAGCTTGCTGCACAGGGGGTTGAAAACGCCGGTGCGGACTATTTTGAGGGACTGGATACCAAGGGGTATCGTATTACCTGGATTGACGCAGACGGTGAAGTGCTTTTTGATAGCGACGCATCAACTGCTGAAATGGAAAATCATCTGGAACGAGAGGAAATAAAAGAAGCCGTAGAGGACGGGTATGGCGAGAGTTCACGCTATTCCGCCACTCTGATGGAGCGCACCTTGTATAGCGCCATGCGTTTAGAGGACGGAACTGTAGTACGTCTTTCCATTGCTCAAAATACGATGCTGACCTTACTTCTCGGAATGTCGCAGCCCATAGCAATCATTATAGTCATAGCCATCGCGCTTTCGTTCTTCCTAGCTTACCGGCTTTCCAGGCATATTACAGAACCCTTGAATCGTTTGAATCTGGATGATCCTTTGAATAATGAGGGCTACGATGAGCTTTCCCCGCTTCTGCGTCGGATCGACGCCCAGCAGCGGCAGATCAAGGCGCAGGCCGACGAGCTTAAAAAAAAGCAGGAGGAATTTGAAGCGGTTACAGAAAATATGGCGGAGGGAATCATTCTCCTGAACACAAAGGGTATGATCCTGAGCATCAACCGCGCTGCGGCCTCGCTGTTTGATACCACGCACGCTTGCGTCGGCCGGCACATGCTGTCTGTCAATCGGAGCATGGAAGTATCCAGTCTGCTTTCAGAATTGGAAAAGGGTGTTCCCTCGGAAAAAACAATCGAATTAAAAGGCAGGAAATATCAACTGGATGTTAGTTCCGTATCCGAAGATGGAAGCGTAACCGGCGCTGCACTTCTTATCCTTGACGTAACGGAAAAGGAGCGGGCAGAACAGATGCGTCGGGAATTTACCGCAAATGTTTCTCACGAACTCAAAACACCGTTGCAAATCATAGCCGGTTCAGCGGAGCTTTTGGAAAACGGCATGGTGCGCCCCGAAGATACGGCGAGGTTCTATTCTCAAATTCGCGGCGAGGCCGG